>DATIZS010000174.1:0-4329 GCA_035516955.1 Rhizomicrobium sp. | reverse complement strand
CGGCCGAGTGCGCGCGCCAGCACGGGCGGAACGAATTTCGCGAAATCGCGTCCCAGGCGGCCGATCGTGCTAACCATTCCGAGGCATCCGGATCGTTGCAGGACAGGCGCTGCAAGCGGGGTGCCATCGTGTTTTATGATTCAATCAAATGTGTCATCCCGGAAACGCGCGTCAGCGCGTTATCCAGGGCCCATTCAGCCGCTTTTACCGTGGGTCCCGGCTCGCGCAGTGCTGACGCACTGCTTCCGCCTTCGCCAAGGCTATGGCGGACAAGTGGCCGGGATGACAGGTGCTCTACATAATCACCGAATTGCCGGGGATCGGCAGGGCCGAAGGCGTCATCTTGTTCTCGCACTTCTTGAAGCCGTCGTTCCAGCCCGCGTAATAGGAGGCGTCGCTGCCATAGAGCTGGTCGTTCTTCACCGGGCCCTGATGCGCCTTGCGCGCGTCCTGATTGGAGGCGGCGCAGCCATCGTCATAGCCCATCGTATAGCTCGGCGATTTTTGGTCGACAGTGCCGGGCGGCGCGCCCGCATCGGTGGTGCAACCCGCGAGCAGCAACGCCGCGGCGGCGGAAAGAAGAACGATGCGCAGAGCCATGGTTTCCTCCTCTTAGGTTGCTTCGAGCCAGCCGCCGGGTACGGCCGCTTCCGGACCGTAGCGATAGCCGTTGCGCGCTTCGGGCGGCACGGATTCGTAGATGCGCGGGCGCTCGAGCTTCAATTGGGCGCGCGCTTCTTCGAGCGGCGTTTCGAACAACTTGTGATAATCGAGCGCGGGCAGCCATTCGGCCTTCTTGCCCCGCGCATAGCCTTCATAGATGGCACGCGCGTAAGGTTGCGGCCAATGGGCCTTGTGAAGTTCGACGGCGGCGCCCGCCGAAAGGAAAGCAAGACTGAAATTGCCGAGCTGGCCATAGGTGAAGGCGACGACGCTCGCCTCGCCCAGCGCATCGGTGCCGTAGCCGGTCAGCACATGCCACACATCATGCACGTCGCGCAGGCGGCGCATGAACCATGCGACCGGATGGGCGGCATCGACATCGGGCTCGCCGAGCTTGCGGCTTTCCTCGGCCAGACCCGAAGCCGAAAGATTGCGCGGCGCGATGAATTCCTTGTAGCGCGCCCCGACCGTGCCGGGCGCGAATTGCGCGAGCCATTCGCGATCCACCAGCTTGTCGGCCAGTTCTTCGCCGACATAGGCCTGGCGTCCGCCCTCGGCGGATTTCAGCATCCGGTGATAGTTGCGCAAGATCGAACTGCCCGAGAGTGCGCGGATGATCTCGAACACCTGTTCGGTGTCTTCCTTGTTCTGCGCGAGCTGGCGGAAGGCTTTCAGCGCCTTCAGCACCTTGATGGGCTTCGTGCCGATCGACCTTGCATCGACGGCGGGCTTGAGGACAGAGGTTTGCGTAGTCATGGCGGCACCTTTGCAGCTCGATGAGACGAGCAACTGACAATAGTGTCAACAGACTAACACTTCACAAACGCGTGCAGAAGCCTTTTACACGAGGTGCTTCACATCGTCCGTGAGGTAACCGAATCGCTCCATCTGCTTGTGATGATCCTTCACGATGCGGCGGATCTGGCGCCGGGAAAGCTGTTCCTTCCACTGGCCCGACTTGCCCTCGCGGAAGAATTTCTCGGCCTTTTCCGGTTTCTCGCGGAAACCGCCCGCCGCTTCCTGTTTTTGCAGATTCTTGAATTCCGAACGGCTGATGGCCTTCTGCAACTGTTCCGGCGTCGGCCTCAGCAGCAAATGGCGGGCGAGCGCGCCGAAGGTCTTCACCGGATCGTTGAGCATGTCTTCGTAGCGCTGGACATAGACGGTGCGATGCGGTTTGCGCGTCCAGCTTTCGACATGCTGGCTCCACGAGCCATAGACTTCATAGACGCTCTTGTCGCTGACGCCGGTCTCGAGCCCCTTCTGCGCCATCTCGGCGATAGCGATGTCGATGGTCGTGCTCATGTGATGGGAGAACGAGATCGCCACGTCGAGCGGATTGCGCACGATGTAGACCGCGCCCGACGTGACGGCGAAATTGATGGTGGGAACGCCGCGATCCATCACCAGCGCGTGGTGCGTCTTGATCATGGCGAGGCCTTCGGTGCGCTCGGCGATTTCCTTCTGCACGATGGGACGCACCTTGGCGATTTCGGCGCGGTCGCATTCCTTGGCAGGCTTGCCGAGATGGATTTCGTATTGTTTCGCCGAAATATCCCAGGTGGTGAATTCGTTCATCGCGTTGATGTCCTGCTCGTCCTCCTCTTCGCCTTCGAGGATCTTGAGCAGATTGTGCAGGAAGGTGCGCGTCCAGGTGTTGCCGGATTTGGGATAGGAGGCGAGCCAGAGAATTCCCGTGGGCGCGTTCTTCGGCGCGGCGGCCGGCGCGGCGGCAGGCGGCGCGGCTTGTGCTTCGGCGGCGTCACTCATTTTCGTACCTCCGGCAAAATGGCGTGCTTGAACCAGGCCACGCGCAATTGCTGACCCTTGTTGTTATAACCCACGAAATCGAGGTGCAAACCGTATTCCGGCCACATCGGCTCGCGTTGCTTGCCCGAGCGGTATTGGCTGGCCTCGATATTGGCGGCCATGCCGCAGACTTCCTCTTCGGGATGTTCGAGCGACCATTGCTCCAGAACCTCCCGCGACAGCCCGCTGATCTGGTAGGAGAGATGATGGCGGCGATGATCCAGCGCCACCGCGCAGCGATACATGGCGCAGCGGCAGCGCAACTGGTCCACCATGGCGAGATTGGCGGTCGAGACGGCCACGGGCTTGCCGAGATGATAGGCCACCATGATCAGCTCGCTTGCCCTCCGCTCGATCTCGGCCGGGTTTAACATCTTGAGTTCGCGCCAGAATTCCTTCGCGTCGGCCATCAATTGGGGATCGTCGAGCCTCCAGGCGGGGCGGAAATCGTATTCAGGCGCCATGATCGAAAAATCATCCATTTTCCTTGGTCTGACCGATAATACATCACGGGCGGGGGGCGCAAAGCCTTCCCAAAAGCCGGGCGGAGGTTAAGGTTGCGCCCCGGCTCGGGGGATTCATGGTCCGAAGTCTCTTTGGCGCGGTCGCCGCTCTTATACTATTGGGTGGGGTGGTGCTCGTGCGGACGCTGGCTGTCCGGCCGGCCGACGTCCCGCCCCCGGCTCCTGCGATCTACATCAACGGCATGAGCGTGGCGCGGCATCTGGCCGAGGCCGTGCGCTTCGAGACGGTTTCCTACCCCAGAGGCGCCCATCAAGCCGAGAAGGACGAGGCGCTCGGTGCGCTCGGCCAATGGCTGGCGGCGACCTATCCCAAATTCCAAGCGGCGGCGAAGCGCGAAGCGATCGGCCGGAGCCTGCTCTACACCTGGCAGGGAAGCGATCCGGCGCTGAAGCCGGTCCTGCTGATGGCGCATATGGATGTCGTGCCGGTCGTTCCGGGGACGGAGAAGGATTGGGTGCATCCGCCATTCTCCGGCGCCATCGACGGCGGCTATGTATGGGGACGCGGCGCCATCGACGACAAGGGCGCGCTCGTCGCCATCATGGAGGCGATGGAGCGGCTCGCCGCCTCCGGCTTCACGCCCAAGCGCACGGTGATGATCGCGCTCGGCGCCGACGAATTGACCGGCGGCATGAAGGGCGACGCGCTTATCGCCAAGACTCTCGCTACGCGCGGGACGCATTTCGAATTCGTGCTGGGCGGCGGCGATGCGATCGTGGAGGAACCGTTTCCCGGCCTGCTGACGCCGATCGCGTTTTTGGGCGTCGCCGAGAAAGGCTATCTCAGCCTCGAACTCGTGGCGCATGGTGAGGGCGGGCAATCCGCGAGACCCACGCGCGACATGGCGATCGCGCGGCTCGCATCGGCGATCACCAAAGTGATGCATCGTCCGTTCCGCTCCGATATCGGCGAAATCGAATACGCACAATTGCACGCGCTCGCGCCGGTCATGGCGTTTGCGCCGCGCATGCTGGTGGCGAATTTGTGGATCGCCAAGCCCGCGCTCATCCGGTTTCTCGAGACCCAGCCGGAATCGGCGGCACGCCTCACCACCACGATCGCGCCCACCATGCTGATGGCGGGCGTGAAGGACAATGTTCTGCCGCCCGTGGCGCGCGCCATCGTCAATTTCCGGCTCAATCCGCGCGATAGCATCGACGATGTCGTCGAGCATGTGCGCCGCGCCATCGACGATCCCAAGGTCGATATCGACGTGCTCGCCCATGGCAGCGACGGCGATCTGAAGGCCTCCGACATGAACGGGCCGGCATACAAATTCCTTGCCGGCGAGATCGCGACCTCGTTCGGCGTGCCCGTCGTGCCCGATCGCGC
>DATIZS010000173.1:0-2621 GCA_035516955.1 Rhizomicrobium sp. | reverse complement strand
AATTCATGCCCCAGTTCCGGAAATGCACCGAGAAGTTCCATGAGGTATTCGATGCGGGCCACCACTTTGCGGGCGGCTGACGGATTGTCGTGCGCAATATACTCGAAAATCTCCGCGATCTGACCTTGAGCTTCGCGCGTAATCCTGACCCGCATCAGCGATAACGCTTGAAGAGCGCCTCCACCTCTTCATCCGTCGCAAACTCGCCGCGGCGGGCTTGTTCGCGCCCGCGCGCGATGCTGGCACGATCTTCGTCCGATAGCACATAGGTCTTGCCGCTATCTTCGATTCCCAAAAGCACAACCGCTGCCTTTTCCTGTTCTTCAGCAGGCCAGGTGCGCACGCGGTTCAAGATTTCTTCGATCTGCTCTTTGGTCATGGCATCACCGGAACGTTCCGGCAACGACTATAGCAGATTATCCGGTCCGCAAAACCGAACGCCCCGCATAGACCGCCTGATCGCCGAGCTGTTCTTCGATGCGCAGGAGCTGGTTGTATTTGGCGAGCCGGTCGGAACGCGACAGCGAGCCGGTCTTGATCATCCCGCAATTTGTGGCGACGGCCAGATCGGCGATGGTGGAATCCTCCGTTTCGCCCGAGCGATGGGACATCACCGAGCGGTAGGCCGCGCGATGCGCCATATCCACGGCCTCAAGAGTCTCGGTCAAGGTGCCGATCTGATTGACCTTTATCAGAATGGCGTTGGCCACGCCCTTGTCGATGCCTTCCTGGAGCCTTTTGGTGTTGGTGACGAAAATATCGTCGCCCACGAGCTGGACGCGTCTGCCGACGGCATCGGTCAGCGCCTTCCAGCCCTCCCAATCGTCCTCGGCCATGCCGTCCTCGATGGAGACGATGGGATAGCGCGCGCAGAGATCCTGATAGACCTTGACCATCTGGGCGGGCGTCAGCGTTTTGCCCTCGCCTTCAAGAACATATTTGCCGTTCTTGAAGAATTCGGACGACGCCGGGTCGAGTGCCAGCACCACATCCTTGCCCGCGCGATAACCGGCCGCTTCGATCGATTTGCAAATGAAGTCGAGGGCTTCTTCCGCGGTCCTGAGATTGGGCGCGAAGCCGCCTTCATCCCCCACATTCGTATTATGCCCGGCATCGTGGAGCGCCTTTTTCAGCGTGTGGAACACCTCCGCGCCCATGCGCAGCCCTTCGCGGAAGCTCGGCGCGCCCACCGGCATGATCATGAATTCCTGGAAGTCGATGGGATTATCGGCGTGCACGCCGCCATTGACGATGTTCATCATGGGCACGGGCAGGACGCGCGCATTGGCGCCGCCCACATAGCGGTAGAGCGGCAGGTCCGCGGCATTGGCCGCCGCTTTCGCCACCGCCAGCGACACGCCGAGAATGGCATTGGCCCCGAGGCGCGCCTTGTTGGGCGTGCCGTCGAGCGTGCACATCAGCGAATCGATATGCGTCTGTTCTGCGGCCTCCAGGCCGCACAGCGCGTCGAATATCTCGGTGTTGACGCCGGCAACCGCCTTCTCCACGCCCTTGCCGCCATAGCGCTTGCCGCCGTCGCGCAGCTCGACGGCCTCATGGGCGCCGGTGGAGGCACCCGACGGCACGGCGGCGCGGCCGAAGCTGCCGTCTTCCAGCCTGACATCGACTTCCACGGTCGGGTTGCCGCGGCTGTCGAGAATCTCGCGCGCGGTGATGTCGACGATGGCGGCCATGGCTCGGACCCTCGGGAAACAGCCGGGTTCTAGGCGATGGCGCCGCCGCCATCAAGCGGGCGAATCCCTATAGAGTGCCGCCGACGGCCAGGCCGTCTCAGGGAGAAACAGATGAGCAATCTTGCGGCACCGGACATACTTTACACCGCCATCGTCACCATTCTGGCGGTCATTCTTTATATCTACATGGGCATCCGGGTCGGCCAGGCGCGCGGCAAATACAAGATCGACGCGCCGGCCATGACGGGCCATCCCGATTTCGAGCGCGCCGTGCGCATCCACGCCAACACCATGGAGTTCATGGTCACGTTCCTGCCGACGCTGTGGCTGGCCGCGCTTTATTTCGGCGGCTGGATTCCGCCGGCGCTGGGAGGCGTGTGGGTGATCGGCCGCGTCATTTACATGATCGGATACACGGCCTCGGCCCAGAAACGCAGCCTCGGCTTCACCATTCAGGCGATCGCGGGCATCGCCTTGCTGGTGCTGTCGATCGCGGGAATCGTGCAGGCCTTCATGATGGCTTGAGCGACTTCTTCGCGATGGCATCGATGGCCGCGAGATCGGCCAGGATCGCGGGCAGGTCCTTCAGCTTGATCATGTTGGGACCGTCGGAGGGCGCGCGGTCCGGATCCTGATGCGTCTCCATGAAGACGGCGGCGACGCCCACCGCCACGGCCGCGCGCGCGATATAAGGCGCCATCTCGCGATTGCCGCCCGACGTCGTGCCCTGCCCGCCCGGCTTCTGCACGGCATGCGTCGCATCCATCACCACGGGCGCGCCGTATTTCGCCATTTCGGGCAGGCCCGTCATGTCGACGACGAGCGTGTTGTAGCCGAAGCTCACCCCGCGTTCCGTCACCAGCACATTGGGATTGCCGGCGTCGGTGATTTTCGCGATCACGTTTTTCATGTCCCAGGGCGCGAGGA
>DATIZS010000172.1:0-4665 GCA_035516955.1 Rhizomicrobium sp. | reverse complement strand
CGGGCCATCACGTTCTTGAAGGGACGTTTGCCTTTCGTCCTCTTCAGTTTTTCAACTCGATCTCGTATTTCTCGATCACCGTGTTGGCGAGCAGTTTTTCGCACATCTCTTTCACGCGCGCGCGCGCCTTTTGCGCATCGCTCTCATGCAGTTCCAGATCGATCACCTTGCCGGCGCGCACATCGCCGACCGTGCCGAAGCCCAGCCCGTGCAGCGCATTGCCGATGGCTTTTCCTTGCGGATCCAGAACGCCGTTTTTCAGAGTGACGAACACGCGCGCTTTCATCTACGTCCTCCTTCGGGGCTCGCTTCGCTCGCACCTCAGGATGACGCGCTCTCGTCATGCTGAGGTGTCCGCGCGCAGCGCGGCCCCGAAGCATCACTTCACCAGCACCGGCCCCTTGCTCTCGCTTTGCCCCGATTCGGGCATGATGCCAAGGCGGCGCGCGACCTCGGTATAGGCTTCCACGACGCCGCCCATATCGCGGCGGAAACGGTCCTTGTCGAGCTTCTCGTTCGACGTCGCATCCCACAACCGGCAGGAATCGGGGCTGATCTCGTCGGCCAGAACGATGCGCATGTAATCGTTTTCCCAGAGCCGGCCGAATTCGACCTTGAAATCCACAAGCTTGATTCCGGCGCCGAGGAAAAGCCCGGAGAGGAAATCGTTGATGCGGATGGTGAGGTTGACGATGTCGTCGAGGTCCTGCGGCGAAGCCCAGCCGAACGCCGTAATGTGTTCCTCGCTCACCCAGGGATCGTGCAGCGCATCGTTCTTGTAATAATATTCGATGATCGAGCGCGGCAGCGGCGTTCCTTCCTCGATGCCGAGGCGCTTGGAGAGCGATCCCGCTGCTACATTGCGCACCACGACCTCCAGCGGAATGATCTCCACTTCCTTCACCAGCTGCTCGCGCATATTGAGCCGCTTGACGAAATGGGTGGGCACGCCGATCGCGTTCAGCTGCGTCATCAGATATTCGCTGATGCGGTTGTTGAGCACGCCCTTGCCGTCCAGCGTCGCCTTTTTGGTGGCGTCGAAGGCAGTGGTGTCGTCCTTGAAATACTGGATCAAGGTGCCGGGCTCGGGCCCCTCATAGAGGATCTTGGCCTTGCCTTCGTAGATCATCCGGCGGCGTTTCATGGGAGCGGTCCTCGGGCGGCCGAAATGCGAAGCGGGGCCTGCCAGCCCCGCCGCGAGCGCAACTTAGCGGAAGCGGGCCATGAGCGGCAACGATTCGAAGCGCACACCTGTCGCGCGCGGGCGCCGTTTCCGCTAGACTCGCTTCCGGCCTATCCGATATGGCCATTTCGGCGTTTTCTTTCAAGAGGTTGTGGATGAACGGCGGGTTCGAGGATCGCAAGAAAGCCTTCGAGAACAAATGGGCGCATGACGAGGCGCTGCGCTTCAAGGTCATGGCGAGGAGAGCCAGGCTTTTCGGGCTCTGGGCGGCCGGCGAAATGGGGATTTCGGGGGCCGCTGCCGAGGCCTATGCCCGCGAGGTCGCCGCCGCCGACATGGCCGAGGCCGGCGACGAGGACATCTTCCGCAAGGTGAAAGAGGATTTCGCCGGCAAGGGTGTGGCGCGCTCCGATTATCTCATCCGCAAAACGATGGACGAACTTCTCGCTGCCGCCAAAGACCAGGTGATGCACGAGGTGAAGTGAGGCGATCAGCGATTGGGGAAAGCTGTGAAACGTACGATTTCCCTGTTCGCGATTTGCGGTTCGCTGCTCGCATTCATTGTTTGGTGCGTTCCCGCGATCGCGAACGGCACGGGCTGGCCGTTCTATGGCGGCGACGAAGGCGGCGCGCGCTTTTCGGACGCGCGCCAGATCACGCCCAAAAATGTGAGCACGCTCGAAATCGCCTGGACCTATTCCACCGGCGACATCGAGAGCAAAGGCAGCGCCATGAAGCGCGCCTCCTTCGAGAACACGCCGATATTGGCCGATGGGCGGCTTTACATGTGCTCGCCCTTCGACGAGGTGGCCGCGCTCGACCCCGGCACGGGCCGCATGATCTGGCGCTACGATCCCAGGCTCGATACGCGGGTGCATTATCCCAACGATTTCGTGTGCCGCGGCGTCGCCTATTGGCGCATTCCCAATCCGTCCTCGAAGCAGCCTTGCGTGGCGCGTGTGTTCGTGGCCACGAACGACCGCAGGCTGATCGCGCTCGGCGCCAGATCCGGCTCGCCCTGCCCCGGCTTCGGCAAGGACGGCGTGGTCGAGATCAAGCCCGAGCCGAAAATGTTCCGCAACGGCTCGGTGCAGAACACATCCGCGCCGGTGGTGACGCATGGGCTGGTGATCGTGGGCTCCTCCATCGACGACAATCAGCGCGTGGAGGAAACGCGCGGCATCGTGCGCGCCTATGATGCGATCACGGGCGCGCTTCGCTGGAGCTTCGATCCGATCGCGCGCGATGCAGCCGCGCCCAATGCAGCGAGCTGGCAGGGCGGCGAAGCGATGAAGGCCGGCGGCGCCAATGTCTGGGCGCCGATGAGCGTGGATGAAGCGCGCGGCCTCGTCTTCGTGCCGACCACGAGCCCGAGCCCGGATTTCTACGGCGGGCTTCGCAAAGGCGACAACAAATATGCCGATTCCGTCGTGGCGCTGAAGGCCGGGACGGGCGAAGTCGCGTGGTCGTTCCAGGTCACCCATCACGATGTGTGGGACTACGACGTGCCCGCGCAGCCGACGCTTGCGACCGTGAGCTACAAGGGCAAGATGCAAGCCGCCGTGTTGCAGGCGACGAAACAGGGCTTGCTCTTCACGCTCGATCGCGACACGGGCGCGCCGGTCATTCCCGTCGAGGAACGCAAAGTTCCGCAAAGCGCGGCGCCTGGCGAGGCGCTTTCGCCGACGCAGCCCTTTCCCGTCGCGCCGAAGCCGCTTTCGCCCAGCACGATCAAGCCGGGCGACGCTTTCGGACTGACATGGTGGGATCGCGGCACCTGCAAGAAAATCATCGAAGGTGCGGAGGCGCACGGCCTCTACACGCCGCCGAGCACGCAAGGCACGATCATCTATCCCTTCACCGGCGGCGGTACGAATTGGGGCGGCATGGCGTTCGATCCCGCCCATGACATCGCCTATGTGAACACATCGAGCGCGATGCATCTCGTGACGCTGATAAAGGCGAAGGATTTCGCGGGCGCGCGCGAGCGCTTTTTCGGCAAGGAAGTCTCCCCGCAGAAAGGCGCGCCCTTCGCCATGAAGCGCGAAGTGATCGTCTCGCCGCTCGGCATGCCCTGCAATCCGCCGCCCTGGGGACAATTGCATGCCATCGACATGCGCGACGGCCATGAACTCTGGGCCGTGCCGCTGGGCACGACCGAAGACATGTTCCCGTTCTCCGAATATGTGCTGGGCAAAACGGGCACGCCCAATCTGGGCGGGCCGATCGTGACGGCGGGCGGCATCGTCTTCATCGGCGCCGCGATGGACGATTATCTGCGCGCCTTCGATGCCAAGACCGGCAAGGAATTGTGGCGCGGCCGCTTGCCCGCGGGCGGGCAGGCGACGCCCATGACCTATATGTGGGAAGGGCGCCAATACGTCGTCATCGCGGCAGGCGGCCATTCCAAGCTCGATACCAAACGTGGCGACGAACTGGTCGCTTTTGCGCTGCCGCGTTGACGTTGCGTCCGCTCTTGTGCGCGGTTTTGAACCGCCTCACAATCCGCGGCGACAGAAACTTCCGGGAGTGAACATCCATGTCCGCGCTCGACAATGCGCTCGCCTCGCCCGTCACCTATGGCGACGAGAAGAAGATCCACGAGCTTCTCGCCGGTCTGCGCAAGAACGATCCCGTGCATTGGTGCGCGCCCGACGGTTTTCGCCCCTATTGGCTCGTGACGAAATATGCCGACATCCTGGAGATCGAGCGGCAGAACGACAAATTCCTCAACGAGCCGCGTTCGGTTCTGATGGATATGGAAACGGAGAAGCAGCTCGCTTCCATGTGGGGCGGGCCGGATCCGAAGACGGGCCGCGTCTCGCCGCTGCGCACGCTGATCGACATGGACGGCGCCGATCACCGCGCCTATCGCGGGCTGACGCAAGCCTGGTTCATGCCGCCCAATCTGAAAAAACTCGAAGCGCGCATGGCCGAACTCGCCAAACGTTACGTCGATCGCATGATGGAGAAGGGGCCCGAGTGCGATTTCGCGCGCGATATCGCGGTCTATTATCCGCTGCATGTCATCATGTCGATCATGGGCGTGCCGGAAAGCGATGAGCCGCGCATGCTGAAGCTGACGCAGGAATTGTTCGGCGGGCAGGACCCGGACATGCAACGCGCCGATGCGACCGAGGAGAGCAACACGATCCTCGATTTCTTCACCTATTTCCAGCAGATCACGGCGGCCCGGCGCGCCCATCCGGGCGAGGATCTGGCGAGCGTGATCGCGAACGGCAAGGTGAATGGCTGCCCGCTGGGCGATCTCGAAACCGCGTCCTATTACATCATCGTGGCGACGGCGGGCCACGACACGACGAGTTCATCGATCGCCGGCGGCTTGCGCGCGCTGGTGGAAAATCCGGGCGAATTGAAGAAGCTTCAGGAAAATCCCGCGCTGCTCTCCACGGCCATCGACGAAATGATCCGCTGGACGACACCGGTGCAGCATTTCATGCGCACGGCGACGGAGGATTATG
>DATIZS010000171.1:0-2414 GCA_035516955.1 Rhizomicrobium sp. | reverse complement strand
TCCTCGTTGCGCTTGCAGGCCGCACACTCGCCGCAGCCGATCCATGGGAACACGGCGTAGCGCGTACCGGTTTTGACATCGCGGACCTGCGGGCCCACCGCCACCACTTCGCCCTCGATCTCGTGGCCCATCGTATGAGGGAATTTGATGTTGGCGAGCGGCAGCTTGTTGCCGCCGCCGAGCGAGAAATATCCGTCATGGATATGCACGTCGCTGTGGCAGACCCCGGCATTGTCGACCTTGATGAGGATTTCGCTGCCTTGCGGGCTTGGCGTCGGCGCTTCCATTTCCTTGAGCGGCGCGCCGAATTCGACGATGACCTGGCTCTTCATCTCGGGTCTCCTTTTCCGCAGGGTCCTGTCAGTGTTGCATGGCGCGCCAGCATCGCGCCAGTGCGGCGAAATCCGCGACCGAAAGCTGTTCGGCGCGTGCCGTAGGGTCAAGGCCCGCCGCCAGCACAAGCGCCTCGGCATTGGGCGTGAGCGTCTTGAGACTCTGGCGCAGCATCTTTCTGCGATGGCCGAAGGCCGCGGCGGCTACCTTTTCCAGATCGGCGCGTTCGCATTCGGCAACCGGCGCGCAAGGCTCGATGCGCACGACCGATGACGTCACCTTCGGCGGCGGCGTGAAGGCGCGTGGGCTGACATCGAACAAGATCTTCGCGCGCGCGCGCCATTGGGTGAGGATCGAAAGCCGCCCGTAAGCTTTGCTGCCCGGCTTTGCCACGAGACGCTCGGCGACTTCGCGCTGGAACATCAGCGTCAGGCTTTGCCAGAAGATCGGGCCCGTCAGCCATTTCACGAGCAAGGCGCTCGCGATGTTGTAGGGCAGATTTGCGGCAACACGCACCGGCCCTTTGAACAATTGCGTTTCGTCCAGCGCCAGCGCATCGCCGGAAACGATTTCCAGCCTGCCGGGATATGCTTCTGCGATCTCTTTCAGCGCCGGCAAACAGCGTTCGTCGCGCTCGACCGCGATCACATGGTCCGCACCCTCGGCCAGCAATGCGCGCGTGAGACCGCCGGGACCTGGGCCGACTTCGTAGATCGTGCAATTAAGCGGGCCGGCGGCGCGCGCGATTCTGCGCGTCAGATTGAGATCGAGCAGGAAATTCTGCCCCAGCGATTTCTTCGCCATCAAGCCGTGCGCGGCGATGACCTCGCGCAAGGGCGGAAGATCAGCCTCTGGCATCGGCCATCTTCGCGGCGAGTTCGATGGCTGCGATCATGCTTTTCGCATCCGCCTTGCGGGTGCCCGCGATATCGAGGGCTGTGCCGTGATCGGGCGAGGTGCGCACGATCGGCAATCCCAGCGTCACATTCACGCCTTCCCAGAACGCCAGCGTCTTCAGCGGAATCAGCGCCTGGTCGTGATACATGCAGAGGGCCGCGTCGTATCGCGCGCGCGCCGCCTCGTGGAACATGGTGTCGGCGGAAAGCGGCCCGATCACGTCATGGCCCTTCGCGCGCAGCGCCTCGATGGCGGGAACGATGAACGCCGTTTCTTCGCGGCCCATCGTGCCGCTTTCCCCGGCATGGGGATTGAGGCCCGCCACCGCAAGGCGCGGCTTCGCGATCCCGAAATCGCGTTTGAGCGCGGCCATGATGATCTCGCCGGTCTCGACGATGGCTTCTTTCGAGATATGCGACGGCACTTCGGCCAGTGGAATGTGGATCGTCAGCGGCACCACGCGCAACCCGGCGCCCGCAAGCATCATCACCGCGCGGCGCGCGCCCGTGAGATGCGCGAGATATTCGGTGTGGCCGGCATATTCGAAGCCCGCGCGCGTCAGCACGGCCTTGTTGATGGGCGCGGTCACGATGGCGGCCGCTTCGCCGTCCATCGCCATCCGCACCGCCTTGTCGATGCAGGCGATCACGGCTTCGGCGTTCGCCGGATCGGGCACCCCGGCTTTGCGCCCCGCGGGTGCCGAGACGGGAATGACCGAAGCGGAATCGGAAAGCCCGCAGGCGCGGAAGATCTGCGCGTCGCCCAAGAGCCGCAAGGGATGGGTGCCCGCGCGTCCCTTGAGCGTGGCGAAGGCGGCAACCGCCACGTCCGGGCCGATGCCCGCCGGTTCGCCCATGGTAATCAGGATGGGCGCGCTCTCAGCGCGTCTCGACATCGGCTTCGCGTCTGAGATCGCGCAGATAACGCCGCGCCAGCACCGACATCTGCTCCTCGAACAATTGCTCTTCGATATCGTCGCGCGAGGGCATGTGGAAGGCGGTGATCTGCGGCGCCGCCTTGTCGCAGCGCACGATGATTTCGACGCCGGCGGGCGACTGGAACGGCTCGGCCACGTCGCCGGGCCGCGTCTTGGCGAGCGCGGCCTGGATCTGCGGCGACAATTCGGAAACCTTCATGTTGCCGAGATCCATATAGATGCTGCCATTGATCCGCTTGGTCAGCTC
>DATIZS010000170.1:0-3426 GCA_035516955.1 Rhizomicrobium sp. | reverse complement strand
GGTGCAATCGCCGCGATTGGGCGTGATGGCGATATCGATCACCGGATCGTTCAAACCCAGCACTTGCGCGACCGGCGCACCCACCGGCGCGTCCGCCGGCAATTCGATGATGCCGTCGTGATCGTCGGAGATCAGAAGCTCGCGGCCGGAACACATCATGCCCCGGGATTCGACACCGCGGATGGTGCCGATCTTCAGCACTTCGTTGCTGACGGGGATAACGATGCCCGGCCGCGCGAACACGCCTTTCATACCGGTATGCGCGTTCGGCGCACCGCAGACGACCTGAATCTTCTCGGCTCCGGTATCGACGATGCAGAGTTTCAGCTTGTCGGCATTGGGATGTTTCTCGGCCGAAACGACATAACCGACGATGAAATCCGCAAGCCGCGCGGCCTTGTCCTCCACCGCTTCCACTTCGAGGCCGATATTGGTCAGCGCCTCAGCGATGGTTGCGGCATCGGCATCGGTTTCGAGATGTTCCTTCAGCCAGGATAATGTGAATTTCATCGCGACAATCCTCCGTCGAGCGAAGGAATATCGAGCGGCGCGAAACCGTAATGCCTGAGCCAGCGCAGATCGGATTCGAACATCGGCCGCAAATCCGAAATGCCGTATTTCAGCATGGCGAGGCGGTCGAGCCCGCCGCCGAAGGCGAAGCCCTGATAACGCGCGGGATCGATGCCGCACATTTCGAGCACCCGCGGATGCACCATGCCGGAGCCCGCGATCTCCAGCCAATCATTGCCGGAGCCGAATTTGATCTGTCCGCCCGATCGGTCGCAGCGTATGTCGAATTCCACGCTCGGTTCAGTGAAGGGGAAGAATGAGGGCCGCGCGCGCATTTCCACCGCGTCCACTTCGAAGAAGGCTTTGCAGAATTCTTCCATCACCCATTTCAGATGGCCGAGATGCGTCACCTCATCGATCACCAGACCTTCGAACTGGTGGAACATGGGCGAATGGGTGGCGTCGGAATCGACGCGATAGGTGCGCCCCGGTGCTATGATGCGGATGGGCGGCTTCTGCGCCAGCATCGTGCGCACCTGCACGGGCGATGTATGGGTGCGAAGCACATGGCGCGAGCCGTCGGCCTGCGGCGCGACATAAAACGTATCATGCATCTGGCGCGCGGGATGATCGGGCGGGATATTCAGCTTGGTGAAATTGTAGTCGTCGAATTCCACATCCGGGCCTTCGGCGATGGCAAAGCCCAGATCGGCGAAAATCGCGATCACTTCGTCCAATACTTGGGAGACCGGATGGATGGTCCCTTGCGGCTCGGGGCGCGCGGGCAGCGTCACGTCGATACGTTCGGAGGCGAGCCGCGCGTTCAGCGCTTCGTCGCCAAGCGCTGCCTTGCGCGCGGCGATGGCCTCGCTCACCCGGTCGCGCAGGCCATTGAACAGCGGGCCTTGCACCTTGCGCTCGTCCGGGCTCATGGCGCCCAGCGTTTTCAGAAGTTCGCTGATCGAGCCCTTCTTGCCCAGCGCCGCCACGCGCACGGATTCCAGCGCGGCTTCATCGGAAGCACTCGCGATGGAAGCGAAGATTTTGGATTCGAGAGCGGCAATGTCGGTCATTGATTCCCCCTTTGCCTCTTTTACTCCGTCATCACCCGGCTTGTCCGGGTGATCCAATTAAATTGGATCGCCCGCATAAAGCGGGCGATGACGGATGGGGACTGGAACAGGAAGGCAAGCGTTACGCGGAAGCCTTTGCCACCAGAGCCTTGAAGGCGTCGGGCTCGTGAATGGCCAGGTCGGAGAGCACCTTGCGGTCGATCTCGATGCCCGCCTTGGCGAGCCCGCTGATAAATCGGCTGTAGGTGAGGCCGTGCTCGCGGCAGGCGGCATTGATCCGCTGGATCCACAGCGCGCGGAAATTGCGCTTTTTCAGCTTGCGGCCGACGTAATTGTGCTGAAGCGAGCGGTCGGCGGCGGCGTTGGCGCTGGTGATCGTGTTCTTGCGGCGGCCATAGAAGCCCTTGACCTGCTTGAAGACCTTCTTGCGGCGGGCATGGCTCGGTACGGCGCGGGGTGCGCGGGACATGGGGGCGGCCTTTCCTTAAACGTCGTAAGGCATCCAGCGGCGGATGCGCTGGGTTTCGGATGCGCTCATGACTTCGGTGCCGCGCAGCTCGCGGATCTGCTCGTTGGAGCGCTTGATCATGCCGTGGCGCTTGCCCGCCTGACCGTGCTTGATCTTGCCTTTGGCCGTGAATTTGAAGCGCTTTTTGGCGCTCGATTTGGTCTTCAGTTTGGGCATTTCGGTCTCCTTGGAGCTTCAGGCTCCGGTTGCCATTTCGGGCGGCCACGGCATGCCCTTTTCGCCGGGCGGCCCCCAGAGGGGCGCGAGCCCCCTAAAGAGGGGCGGGTCATAGGGGCAATGGCGTCAATTTGCAAGCGCGGGCCCCCCGGGATTAGCGTTTGGCGCCGATCCGCCGGGGAGCCTGCAATGTTCGAGGAATTCAAGAAATTCGCGATGCGCGGGAGCGTGGTCGATCTGGCGATCGGCGTCATCGTGGGCGCGGCCTTCACCGGCATCGTCAATTCGCTGGTCAAGGACATCATCAATCCGCTCATCGGGCTGGTTCTCGGCGGGCTCGATTTCTCCAACTTTTTCGTCGTGCTGAAGGGCGCGCATGCCGCGACGCTGGCCGATGCCCAGAAGACCGGCGCGGTCACCCTCAATTATGGTCTCTTCATCAATGCGATCATCAATTTCCTGATCGTCGCCTTTGCGCTCTTCCTGGTGGTGCGCCAGATCAACCGGCTGAAGGCGCCGCCCCCTCCGGGCGCGCCCATCGCGCCGCCGGAGGACATCCTGCTCCTGCGCGAGATCCGCGATGCGCTGAAGGCCAAGGCATGACAATCGCGCGCGCGTTTCAGTTCGCCTTTCTGCTTTTGCCGCTGGCGGTATCGGGTTGTGCGGCGGACGAAGCCGAAATGGCGCAGGTGACGAACGATTTCTACAGCGCCTATATGTCCGCGCCCCATGACGGCATTCCCGACGACGCGGCGCGCGACAGGTTCGCGCCCTACATCACGCCCGCCCTCTCGCAATTGCTGGCGGCGGGCGATGCCGCCGAGGCGCGCTATGCGAAGGAGACGCACAACGAATCCCCGCCCATCATCGAGGGCGATCTTTTCACCTCGCTGTTCGAAGGCGCGACGGCGTTCAAGGTGGGCGCCTGCAAGGCCGATGACGACCGCGGGCGGTGCGCGGTGTTTCTCACCTATGACGACAAATCGGCCGAGCCGGTGCATTGGACCGATACCGCGATCCTCGAGCGAACCCAGGCCGGCTGGCGCATCGACGACATCGCCTATGGCGGCAAATGGAAGTTCGGCAACCGGGGAAAATTGACCGAAACGCTGAAATTCGCGCTCAAAATCGCGGCCGAACCGCAGTAATGTAACGTTC
>DATIZS010000169.1:0-3598 GCA_035516955.1 Rhizomicrobium sp. | reverse complement strand
ACCCCGATCTCGCCGCCGCTTACGCCGCGATCAAGCCGTCGGAGGCGGCCGATGCGCGCGCACGAAGGCTCATCGGTCTGGCGCATCTCAAGACCGATCATTTCGAAAGCCGCATGCTGGAAGCCGAACAGGCCGTCAATCTCGCCGAATGGGCGGAAGCGCGCCGCGTGCTGGCTCCGCTGGCGCGCGGTTTCGCGAGCGCGCGCGTTTGCGCGCTGATGGCGGAGATCGAACAGGGCCAGTATCACGATGCCGCCGCCGCCCATGCTTGGCTCGCGCGTGCCGTGCGTGCGCCCGCCGATGCGCAATGGCGCTGCACGAATTGCAAGGCCGCGTCGGCCCAATGGCATGCGGTGTGCAAAAAATGCGGCGCCTTCGATACGCTCGAATGGTCTGCGTCCGGCGCAGATCTGGTAGAAGCCTTCGATGCTGGTCCCGAAGCCGAATTGAGCGCACCGTTCCTCGAACAATCCACCGCCCGCGAGGAAGCGGCCGAAGAGGAAGCCGCCCGCGCCCGGCGCAAGATGAAGCCCAAATCGCTCGCAAACGAATCCTTCGTGGTGTGGCCGCGCCCGCCCGACGATCCGGGACCGGGCGGCCATGATTTCGATAGCGGGAAACCGGCGGAACGGAGGCGGCTCTGATGCGCAGATTTTTGATCGGCTTGTTGATCGTGATCGCGGCGCTCGCGGGCGCCCTCTGGTTTGTCAGCACGCCCAGCATTCCCAGAAGCGTCCTCGAAAAGAAATACGCAAACACGACCGATGATCGCTTCGTCGTGCTGCCCGATGGCGCGCGCGCCCATTTCCGCAATCAGGGCCCGCGCGATGCGCCCGTGCTGCTGCTCATTCACGGATCGAACGCGGCGTTGCTCACCTGGGTGCCGTGGGTCGAGCGCCTCGACAACAATTTCCGCGTCGTCAGCGTCGATATGCCCGGCCATGGGCTGACGGGCGCGGTGCCCGGCGGCGATTATTCCGAAGAAGGCATGGTCGGGTTCACGAAGGAATTCGCCGACAAGATCGGCCTCAAGAAATTCGCCATCGCGGGCAATTCGATGGGCGGCGCGATCGCCGCGCATTTCGTGGAAGAATATCCGGCCCGCGTCACGCATCTGATCCTGATCGATGCGGGCGGCATGCCCACGAAACAGGGCGATCACGTGCCGCTGGCGTTCCGGCTGGGCCGCACGCCCGTGCTGAACAAGCTTCTGCTCTTCATCACGCCGCGCGGGATCGTGAAGGAGGGATTGGACGACGCCTTCGTCCACAAGACGCTCATCACCAACAAGATGATCGACTGGTACTGGGATTTTGCCCGCATGGAAGGCACGCGCGAGGCGACGCTCAAGCGCTTCAATCTACCGTGGGATTTGTATGTGAAGAACCACGCGGCCCAGATTCACGTTCCCACGCTGATCCTATGGGGCTCGCAGGATCATCTGGTGCCGGTTGCATCCGCCGAGGCCTATCGCGACGCGATCAAGAACTCGAAGCTGATCGTCTATCCCGATGGCGGCCACGTGTTGCAGGAAGATCTGCCGAACGAATCGGCGTCGGCGGCGCGCGAGTTCCTGACCTCTACGCCTTGAATTGCATGAGCGCCGCGCCCACGCGCGGCATCAGCGAATACCAGTCGCCGAAATTGTCGGGCGCGAACACGCGCGACGCGCGATACCAGGGAAAACGCTCGGTTGCGAGCTGCGGCCAGGTGCGCCCGGCGGTGAGGAACCACACTTCGGTGCCGACGCTGGCGGCGGTCGCAGCGGCCGCCGTCGGCGCGGAGATCACGAGATCGAGCGCGGCGGAGAGAGCGGCCGCGCCGTCGAGATCGTCCTTTAGATCGAGTCCGTCGATCAGATCGATGGCGACGCCGTGCTGCTCGCAGGCACGCGCGAGTTCGGCCGCGCAATCGCCATATTGCACATTGACGAATTTCACGCCGGGCACCTTCAGGATCGGGCCCCACATGTCGAGCGCGCTGTAATATTTCTTGCGCTTGGCGCCCAGCATCATCGAGCGCCAGCAGATGCCGACATAAGGCCCGGGCCCGAGCGCTTCCAGGCGCTTGCGGTATTCGGCGACGCGCGCCGGATCGGGCACGAGAAAGGCTTCGCCCGGAAAATCCTCGATCGATTTGCGGTAGAATTGCAGCGCCGATCCCATGGTCGCGTAATAATCGAGATCGCGCGCCCAATTGATGAAGCGCAATTCCTTGGCGCCGTCGGGATCGATCAGCCTGCGGTCGTCATAGGCGCCCACTTCCGCCGCGGGAAAGGAGCGCGCGAACGTCGCGACCAGGCGCGGATCGACGGCGATCAGAAGCTTGCCCGTGTCGCCCACGGCGCGCTGAAGATCGGGCAGCACATTGGCGAACATCAATTCGTCGCCCAATCCCTGTTCGCCGCAAACGAGAATGCGTTTTCCCGCCAGATCCTCGCCGTTCCATCTGGGCGCATTGACCATGTGATGCACATAGGCGCGGAAGCGTTCGGAATTGCGGATCTCGTATTCGCGGAACCCTTCCTCGAGCCGGCCCATGCCGATGAGGCAGATGCTGCGCGAATGTTTGCCTTCGATGATGTCCTTTTCGTCGACGGCGCGTGCGAGCGCGGCGTCATAGGCGTCGAGGGCCTCCTGCAGGCGGCCGAGATGCATATAGGCATAGCCCAGATTGTGCCACGGCCGCGAGAAGGCGGGATCGAGACGGACGGCTTCGTGATAGAAGGTGAGGCTTTCCTCGGCGCGGCCCTCCTCGGCGAGAACGGTGGCGAGCGAATTCCACAGCATGGACTCCGTCGGCATGCGGTAGATCGCCGAGCGCAACGTTTCGATCGCCACCGACGCATGGCCCATGTCGCACTGGATGGTGCCGAGATTGTTGTAGCCGAGCGGCGAATTGGGGCAGGCCTTTATGTAGTGACGGAACATCTGCACCGCGCCGTCGTTCATCTTCAGATTCCACGCCGTCAGGCCCAGATTGAGCAGAAGATCGGGATCGTCGGGGTCGAGCTGGAACGCGCGCTCATAGGTCACGAGCGCCTTGTGCAGATGGCCCATTTTTTCCAGCGCGATGGCGAGCACATGGAAGGCCTGGGCGTTGGTGTCGTCGGCATTGGTGGCTTCGAGCGTGAGCTGGGCCGCGCGCACGACATCGCCGCGCCGCCAGGCCTTGATCGCGCGCCGCACGAGCCCGTTGGACTTGCGCCGCGCCAGCGCCGCATCGACATCGTCGGCCGCGGCTTCGACACGGGCGAGCGCGTCGGCCTGTGCGCCGCGGCCGGCCTGCGAGTCCAGTCCGGGCGCAACGGCAAGAGCGGCCATGGGAATTTCCCTTCGAGAAGGGCGCCAGTAAGCCCGCGCCATGCCTAATTTTCGGTGAAGGCGGACGCTTTCATCGCAAGCCTTTTGTTAACCAATACGCGCTAGCGTTCGTCCAGAGAGAGATGCGCGGAGCCTTCGCGGTTCCGCTTTTCGAAAGGCGCTAGAAATGCCGCTGAAACTGTCGCTCAAGCCGGGCGAGAAATTCGTGCTGAACGGCGCGGTGATGACCAATGGCGACAAGCGGACGAGCCTGGTTCTCCAGAACCGCGCCTGCA
>DATIZS010000168.1:0-9539 GCA_035516955.1 Rhizomicrobium sp. | reverse complement strand
TGGCGACTGGACCGTCCGCGCCAACCTCCCGGCCCCTGATATAGAACGCCGGAATACCGATTGCGAGTCGGCCTATTCCTTCAAGGGCCGGCGCCGGTGCTTGCCGCGTGCCAGCGCCACGATCACGCCGCGCAAGGTCTGCACGTCCTGGCTCGTCAGTTCGGCCCGGTGCAGCATGGCGCGCAGATATTGCACCGTCTGGACCGCCTTGTCGGGCGGATAGAGAAAGCCCGAGGCGAGGAGCTCCTCCTCGAAATGGGCAAAGAGGCGCTGCATTTCCTCGTTGGTCGCGGGCGTGGCGAGGGGGCCGTGATCGATGCGCGAAGCGGGCGTTTCGTCGCCGGCGCGGAACCATTCATAGGCCATCAGCAACACCGCCTGACCGAGATTGAGCGAGTGGAAATCCGCCGTCGGAATGGTGACGACCGCGCTGGTGAGCGAGATCTCCTCATTGTCGAGGCCCGCGCGCTCATTGCCGAAGAGGATGCCGCATTTCGCGCCCGATATGCGCAGGCGCCGCGCGCCTTCGGCGGGCGTGAGCACTTCCTTGGTAATGCCGCGGTCGCGCGCGGTGGTGGCGAGCACGAATTGCAGATCGGCGAGCGCATCGCCCAGCGTTTCGAAGATTCGCGCGGTTTCGAGCACGGCTTTGCCGTCGGCGGCCATGGCCGTGGCCTTTTTGTTGGGCCAGCCGTCGCGCGGGGCCACGAGCCTCAGATCGGAAAGCCCGAAATTGGCCATGGCGCGGGCGGCGGCGCCGATATTTTCGCCGAGCTGGGGCTTGGCGAGGATGATGGCGGGGGCACGGGTCATCTGCGGCTTTGACGGCGGTGTAACGCCTCGCTATAGCGTGCCGCGCTCCCAATTCCGAGGCCCTTCATGGACAAGATCAAGGTAGCCAACCCCGTTGTCGAACTCGACGGCGACGAGATGACCCGCATCATCTGGGACCTCATCAAGAAAAAGCTGATCCTGCCCTATCTGGACATCAAGCTCGATTATTACGACCTCGGCATCGAGAACCGCGATGCGACCGAGGACAAGGTGACGGTCGATGCCGCCCACGCCATCCAGCGCCACGGCGTGGGCGTCAAATGCGCGACCATCACGCCCGACGAAGCGCGCGTGGCGGAATTCAAGCTCAAGAAGATGTGGAAATCGCCCAACGGCACGATCCGCAACATTCTGGGCGGGGTGATCTTCCGCGAGCCGATCATCTGCAAGAACGTGCCGCGCCTGGTGCCCGGCTGGACGCAGCCCATCGTGGTCGGACGCCACGCGTTCGGCGATCAATACAAGGCGACGGATTTCAAGGTGCCGGGCAAGGGCAAGCTCTCGATCAAATTCGTGGGCGATGACGGCAAGGTGATCGAACATGACGTGTTCGATTTCCCCGGCGGCGGCGTCGCCATGGCGATGTACAATCTCGACGACTCGATCCGCGAATTCGCGCGCGCCTCGATGAATTACGGCTTGAACCGCAAATATCCGGTCTATCTCTCCACCAAGAACACGATCCTCAAAGCCTATGACGGGCGTTTCAAGGATCTGTTCCAGGAAGTGTTCGACAAGGAATTCGCCGCCAAGTTCAAGGAAGCCGGAATCACCTATGAGCATCGTCTCATCGACGACATGGTGGCGAGCGCGCTCAAATGGAGCGGCGGCTATGTCTGGGCGTGCAAAAATTACGACGGGGATGTGCAATCCGACACGGTTGCGCAAGGCTTCGGCTCGCTCGGATTGATGACGAGCGTGTTGATGACGCCGGACGGCAAGATCGTGGAAAGCGAAGCGGCGCACGGAACGGTGACGCGCCATTATCGCGAACATCAGAAAGGCAAGGCGACGTCCACCAATTCCATCGCGTCGATCTTCGCCTGGACGCGCGGGCTTTCGCATCGCGCCAAGCTCGACGGCAATGAGCGGCTCGCCAAATTCGCGCGCACGCTGGAGAAGGTCTGCGTGGAAACCGTCGAAGCCGGCTTCATGACCAAGGACCTCGCGCTTCTCGTCGGCCCCGATCAGAAATGGCTGACCACCGAAGGTTTCCTCGACAAGGTGGACGAGAACCTCAGGAAGGCGATGGCGTAGTTCGCGCTATTTCGCCACCAGCCCCATCAGCGCGAGCGCATTGCCATCGGGATCGCGGAATTCGCGCAGCTTGAGCCGATGCGTCGCCGTTTCCTGCACGACGATCGCGGGGCCTGTGAACCTTACGCCCTTCGCCTCCAGCGCAGGGCCGAGCGTGTCGATATCGGGCGCGTCGAAATAGAGGATGGCGCCGCCCACATGCTGGTCGGGGCTGCGCACCTTGCCCACCATCAGCCGCATGTCCTTGAGCTGGAAGAACAGCATGTCCGAAGCCTCGAACAGGAAGGCGAGGCCCAGCACGCCCGAATAGAATTCCCGCGCCCGCGCGGTGTCGTGGCAATAAAGCGCGACCTGTTGAAGCCCGCGGCCCCCGAGACTGCCCGCATCCGTCATCGTTGTCTCCTTCGCCTGCCCGGCCCCGCATCATGAAAGGCTGTGTACGGACAGTCGAGACGGGCCCGCGAGCCGGGCCCGCCACCGCCGGCCGGCTTCCGATCACGGACGCGAGAGCGCCGAAACACGAGATGAGCCTGTAAATTCGATGTTGCCAATGTTCGCGAACGTCCAAGAGGCCGCGCGCAAATGCAAAAATCGCACAAGCGATGGCGCGGCCATTTTTTTCATTTGTCGATCTGCTGCCAATGCCGTTATTACAGGACCACCGCCAGTACCGGCTCGCGGTTGCCCGGCGTTCGATTGGGCCTGTCTTTGCTTTTTGTTTGGTACCGGACAAAGTCCGGTATCGCACAGACTGAATCCGCACGGAACGCTTCATTTCAGCCATGTTCATAACGGAGCGGGGCCCTGTCTTTCGGTCGCCGATCGGCACAACAAGAGCGGGTAGAGCACACGATGAATCAAACAAGGGATGAACCGGCGATCGAGAACCGGTTTCTTCTGGCGTTGCCCGAGTCC
The DNA here is from genome assembly GCA_035516955.1 of Rhizomicrobium sp. Lineage (GTDB taxonomy): Bacteria > Pseudomonadota > Alphaproteobacteria > Micropepsales > Micropepsaceae > Rhizomicrobium. The sequence goes on along the minus strand of DATIZS010000168.1, from coordinate 6,533 downwards.
TGCTTGAAGCGCCTCACATCGCAGATGGAATTCGTCGAAGTAAGACCGCGCGAAGTGCTGATCCGCGCGGGCTCGACGATCGACAATCTCTATTTCTTCAATCGCGGTTTCGCTTCGCTCGTCAAAGCCATGCGCGACGGGCGCATGGTGGAGATCGGAGCGGTGGGGCCTACCAGCGGCGTGGGCCTGCTCTCGCTTCTGGGCCTGGAGCGCGCGGTCTGGGAAACGGTGGCGCAGGGATCGGGGACGGCGTTTCGAATTTCGCGCGCCGCCATGCTCGCCGAGATGGAGAAGAGCCACGCGCTGGCGGAGCTCGTGAAAAAGCGCGCAGGCCTTTTCCTCGGCGAACTCGCGCAGGCCGCCGCCTGCAATCGGCTTCATTCGCTCGAGCAGCGCTGCTGCCGCTGGCTCCTGATGGCGCATGATTGCGCGGGCACCGATACGTTCGCGCTGACGCACGAATTCCTGGCATTGATGCTGGGCGTGCAGCGTTCGGGGCTTTCCATCGTGGCGGGTTCGCTGCAGCGGGGCGGGCTCATCCGCTACACGCGCGGACGCGTGACCATCGTCGACCGCGCCGGCCTCGAAAACGAAGCCTGCGAATGCTATGGCACCTGGCAGGGCCAGCTCGATCACCTGCTGGGAAAATCCTGATCCTCGTCGCGCCAATAGCCCGCGGCATCGGCTTCGGCTTGCGCGATATCGTCGGCGGCGGAAAACGCCCTCACCGTATGGCGCGCGGCATGGCGCATCTTCCGTTCGAGCGCGGGATGGCGGCGCACCAGAAGGGCGAAATCTTCGGCCGAGAGAGACAGAAGCCGGCACTGGCTGAGGGCCACGACCGTCGCCGAGCGCATCGTGTTGCGCAAGAGCGCGAGCTCGCCGAAGAAATCGCCGGAGGTGAAGCGAAGCGCGCGATCGGTGAGCTCGACCTCCACTTCGCCCGAGACGATGAAATACATCGCCGACGCCGGTTCTCCGCGCGCCGAAATCACCGTGCCGGGCGGCACCAATTGCGCGCGCAACAGATCCATGATCTCGGCCAGGATGGCGGGCTCGAAATCCTTGAACAGCGGCACGCGCGTGAGCATGCCGAAGGTGATGACGAAATCGCGGCGATGGATGTTGGACACGAAGCCCGTGGCCACGATGCCCACGGGCAGCGCGAAGAGGCCGAGGCCCACCACCATCGTGACGCCCGCAACCAGCTTGCCCAGCGCCGTGACGGGCACCACATCGCCATAGCCCACCGTCGTCAGCGTCGAAATCGCCCACCACATGGCGGCCGGGATCGTGCCGAAGGCCTTGGGCTGCACGCTTCCTTCCACCGCATGCATGGTGGCGCCCGCGATCACGGTTGCGCAGAGAAGCAGAAGCAGCGTTCCGACCAGCGCGCGGCGTTCCTCCTTGATGACATGGCCGAGCGTGGAAAGCGCCGGCGAATAGCGCGCGATCTTGAGCAGCCGGAGCAGCCGCACGAGCCTCAGCACGCGCAGATCGAGGAACGGAATGAAGAGCGCCACATAGGCCGGCGCGAAGGCGAGGAAATCGATCACCATCAGCGGCTTTGCCGCATAGCGCAGGCGGCCGAGGAACGGCCCGCCCGGCGGCACCAGCGGATCCTCCGGCGCCGTCCACAGCCGGAGCGCATATTCCGCCGTGAAGATGGCGACCGAAACGATCTCGAAGCCGATCAGTTGGCGCCAGAAATGGTGCTCGATGGAGGGCACGCTCTGCAGCGTATAGGCGATGACATTGGTGATGATGAGCGCGATCAGCGTGATCTCGATGATGGTGCCGGCCGCGCCGCCGGCATGACTTCCTTCGAGCGCAACGAAGACGCGCCGGCGAAGGGATTCGCGCGGCCGCGCCGGCGTCATGCCGCGGCGAGGTCCGCGAGTTTGCGCTCGATGGCGGCGAGCGCGTCTTGCGCCTTTCCCGCATCGGGGCCGCCGGCCTGGGCCATGTCGGGCCGCCCGCCGCCGCCCTTGCCGCCGAGCACTTCGGCGCCGAGCTTGACGAGATCGACGGCGTTGATGCGGTCTTTCAGATCGTCGGTGACGCCGACGACGAGCGAGGCTTTGCCCTCGGAAGAAGCGACGAACGCGACCACGCCCGAACCGATTTTCGCCTTGGCGTCGTCGGCAAGACCTTTGAGATCCTTCGCCGCCACGCCTTCGACGATGCGCATCACGGCCTTGACGCCCGCGATCGTCTTGGCGCTTTCGCCTTCCGACCGCGCAGGACCTGCGAGCGCCAGCGCCTTCTTCGCCTCGGCGAGTTCGCGTTCGAGTTTGCGCTTGTCGTCTGCCAATTGCGCGACGCGCGCCGGCAGATCGGCGGGCGCGGTTTTCAGCGTGCTCGCCGCTTCGCGCGCCAGTTCCGCCTGATCGGAGAGATAGCGCCGTGCGCCTTCGCTCGTCAGCGCCTCGATGCGGCGCACACCGGCCGCGACCGCGCTTTCCGAGAGGATCGTGAACAAGCCGATGTCGCCGAGCCGCCTCACATGCGTTCCGCCGCAGAGCTCGACCGAATAGGTCTTGCTCCCTTCCTCGCCCATCGACAGCACGCGCACTTCATCGCCATATTTCTCGCCGAACAGCGCTTCGGCGCCGGCCTTGATCGCCTGGTCCGTCGGCATCAGGCGCGTCAGCACATCGCTGTTCTGGCGGACAATCGCGTTGACCTGATTTTCGATGGCGAAGAGTTCGTCCGCGCTCACGGGCTTGGGGTGGGAGAAATCGAAGCGCAAACGATCGGGCGCTACCAGCGAGCCTTTTTGCGAAACATGCGGACCCAGCACGCGCTTCAGCGCGGCATGCAACAGATGCGTCGCCGAATGATTGGCGCGCGTCGCCCTGCGCCGTTCGCCGTCGACGCGCAATTCGACCGCATCGCCGACGCGGAATTTGCCGCCCGTGACGCGCACGACATGGACATGCAGGCTGCCGAGTTTCTTTTCGGTATCGGTGACCGCGCCTTGCGCGCCTTTCGCCGAGAACATCGCGCCCTGATCGCCGATCTGTCCGCCAGATTCGGCGTAGAAGGGCGTCTGGTTCGTCAGGATGCGCACGGTTTCGCCCGCCTTCGCGGAATCGGCACGCACGCCATCCTTGACGATGGCGACAATATTGCCTTCGGCGTCCTCGGTGTCGTAGCCGAGGAATTCGGTTGCGCCCAATTCCTCGCGCAATTCGAACCACAGCGTTTCATCGCCCGTCTCGCCCGAGCCCTTCCAGGCCTTGCGCGCATCTTCGCGCTGCTTCTGCATCGCGGCGGCGAAAGCGTTCGTATCGACGGCGATGCCGCGCGCGCGCAACGCATCCTCGGTGAGATCGAGCGGGAAGCCGTATGTGTCGTAAAGCTTGAACGCGACATCGCCCGCGAGCCTATCGCCCTTGCTCATGCCGGTTGTCGCTTCCTCGAGCAGCTTCAGCCCGCGCACCAGCGTTTCGCGGAAACGAGCCTCTTCGAGCTTCAGCGTTTCGGTGACAAGCGCCTCGGCGCGCTTGAGCTCCGGATAGGCGCCGCCCATTTCGGCCACCAGCACCGGCACGAGCCGGTGCATCAGCGGTTCTTTCGTACCGATGAGATGGGCATGACGCATGGCGCGGCGCATGATGCGGCGGAGCACATAGCCGCGCCCCTCGTTCGACGGCAGCACGCCATCGGCGATGAGGAACGAGGACGAACGCAGATGATCGGCGATGACGCGGTGGCTCGCGGCATGCGCGCCATCCGCGCGCGTGCCCGAAGTCTCGGCCGAGGCCGCGATCAGATGGCGGAAAAGGTCGGTGTCGAAAACATCGTGCACCCCCTGCATCACGGTGGTGAAGCGTTCGAGCCCCATGCCGGTGTCGATCGAGGGCCGCGGCAACGGAACGCGCTCGCCGCCCGGCTGCTGGTCGAATTGCATGAAGACGAGATTCCAGATCTCGACGAAGCGGTCGCCATCCTGATCGGCCGAGCCCGGCGGGCCGCCCATGATGCCGGGCCCATGATCGAAGAAGATTTCCGAGCAGGGGCCGCAAGGGCCCGTCTCGCCCATCGACCAGAAATTGTCGGAGGTCGGGATGCGGATGATCTTGGAATCGGGAAGCCCTGCGATCCTGTTCCACAGGCGCGCGGCTTCTTCATCCTCGGAATAGACCGTGACGAGAAGGCGGTCGCGCGGCAGCGCGAAATCGCGCGTGATGAGATCCCAGGCAAAGGCGATCGCCTCTTCCTTGAAATAGTCGCCAAAGGAGAAATTGCCCAGCATCTCGAAGAAGGTGAGGTGGCGCGCGGTATAGCCGACATTGTCGAGATCGTTGTGCTTGCCCCCGGCGCGCACGCATTTCTGCACGGTGGCCGCGCGGCTGTAGGGGCGCTTTTCCGCGCCCGTGAACACGTTCTTGAACTGCACCATGCCGGCATTGGTGAAGAGCAGGCTCGGGTCGTTGCGCGGCACGAGCGGCGAGGAGGCCACGATCTCGTGGCCGCGGCTCTTGAAGAATTCGAGGAAGCTCGAACGGATTTCGGTCAGGCTTTTCATAAGCGAGCTTGTAGCCTCGGGACGATTTGCGGTCCATGCCCGGGAGCGCCTCCGCCCGGCCGGGCGCGGCAAACGCGAAGGGGCGCCTCTTTCGAGACGCCCCTTCTGGAGCCGTTCCCATGCCAACAGGAACGAGCTTTAGTCGTCGGCGGGGGCAGTTTCGTCCTCCCCATGCACGAGGCTCTGGCCGATGAGCCCGGCGCTGCCTCTGATGGCGGTTTCGATCTTCGTGGCCATATCGGGGTTCTGGGCGAGGAAGCCCTTGGCGGCCTCGCGGCCCTGGCCGATTCGCTGCCCGTCATAGGAGAACCAGGAGCCCGATTTCTCCACCACGCCGGCCTTGACGCCGAGGTCGATCAATTCGCCGACCTTGGAGACGCCCTCGCCGTACATGATGTCGAATTCGACCTGCTTGAAGGGCGGCGCGACCTTGTTCTTGACCACCTTCACGCGCGTCTGATTGCCCACCACTTCGTCGCGATCCTTGATGGCGCCGATGCGGCGGATATCGAGACGCACGGATGCATAGAATTTCAGCGCATTGCCGCCCGTCGTCGTTTCGGGATTGCCGAACATCACGCCGATCTTCATGCGGATCTGGTTGATGAAGATGACGATGGTGTTGGATTTGGAAATCGAGCCGGTCAGCTTGCGCAGCGCCTGGCTCATCAGGCGCGCCTGAAGGCCCGGCAATTGATCGCCCATTTCGCCTTCGAGCTCGGCCTTGGGCGTCAGCGCCGCCACCGAATCGACCACCACGATATCGACTCCGCCCGAGCGCACCAGCGTATCGGTGATCTCAAGGGCCTGTTCGCCGGTATCGGGCTGGGAGATCAGAAGTTCGTCGATATCGACGCCGAGCTTGCGCGCATAGACCGGATCGAGCGCATGTTCGGCATCCACATAGGCCGCGATCCCGCCCTTTTTCTGGGCCTCGGCGACGGCATGGAGCGCCAGCGTCGTCTTGCCGGAGGATTCGGGGCCGTAAATCTCGATCACCCGGCCGCGCGGCAGCCCGCCGATGCCGAGCGCGATGTCGAGGCCCAAGGAGCCGGTCGAAACGGTGTCGGTCTGGACGGCCTCGCGGCTGCCCAGCTTCATCACCGAGCCCTTGCCGAAGGCGCGGTCGATCTGGCTGAGCGCCGCCTCGAGCGCCCGCTTGCGGTCGCTGTTTTCCGCCTTGTCCACCACCCTGAGAATCGCTTGTGTCATGGCCTCTCACCCTCCTTAGTCGATAGCGGCCGGGGCCGCAATGACGCTAATGTGCATGTTTTGTTCTTGTTTGCAAGACGGTGTATAACTCGCTGAACTATGAAGGAAATAACAGTTCTGTTCTAATTATGTCCGCTGCCGTCTGCACATGGCAGAGTTGCGTTTATTTCGAATATTGACTTGTTTCGGATATTGCGTTTACAGACATTTCGACTCATATCAAGGGCATGGCTGATTTGTGGAGCGTGTGATGGTTGCGACGACATCGAACGGCAAACCCAACGCGGTACTGCCGAGCAAAAAGGACGCGGAGCTTGCGGCCGAATCGAGCCGGGTTCTGTCGTCGCTTCGAGGCAATGGCGAATTCCGCGTGCAACTGGAAGGCGGACAGGAACTTGTGCTGCCTTCCGCCGTGAAAACGTTGCTCGTGCATCTACTGACTGAGATGTCGCGCGGCAACGCCGTAACGATCATCCCCATTCATGCGGAGCTGACGACGCAGGAAGCGGCGGATTTCCTGAATGTGTCGAGGCCCCATTTCATCGGCCTTCTCGAGAAAGGGGAAATTCCCTTCCACATGGTGGGCACGCACAGGCGCGTCAAATTCGAAGAATTGAGCGCCTATAAGCAGAAAAAGGACAAAGAGCGCGAAAACGTAATGGCCGAACTCGCACGGCAGGCCCAGGAACTGGACATGGGGTACTGATTGGCGCGGTATGCGGTCATCTATGACGCCTGCGTCCTATATCCGGCACCCTTGCGGGACCTGCTCATTCAGCTTGCGGCA
>DATIZS010000167.1:0-6569 GCA_035516955.1 Rhizomicrobium sp. | reverse complement strand
GCAGCGGCCGATCACGGCATTGGGACCGATATAGGCGCTTTCGTGAACGCGCGCGTCCGGCGAAATCACGGCCCGCGGATCGATGCCTGAGGGCCGCGCCGGCGCGAAGAATCGCGCCAGCACACGGATAAAGGCCTTGCGCGGATCGGCGACGCCTACGAGCGCGGCCGGCCCCGAATAGCCGGGCGGAATACCCTCAGACCGGCATAGAACGACAGAGGCCCTCGTTCCGCGCAACCTCTCTTCGGCCTGGTGGCCGGCCGAGCGCAGAAAGGTGATGGCGCCGGGTCCCGCTTCGCCGATTGCGGCAGGCGCGCGAAATTCCGCATCGGGATTTCCCAGGACCGCGAGGATCGAATTTCCAAGAACGGCCGATAAGTCCGCGAGCGAATAGGCGGCGCTCATCGCATGATCCAGCGAATGATCTTGAACGCCTCCGCATATTCCGCACCGATCTGAACGCCACGCGCGCGCGCCAGCGAATAGACGAATTCGGAGGACATATAGGCCCGGCCGCTTTGCGATTTGTATTTTTCGAGCGCGGCAACTTTGCGCCGCAGATGGGCGTCTCCGAGCGTCACGAAGCCCGAAGTTTCGAATGTCAAATTGTTCCAGATCAGCTCGTAGCCCAAAATGGTAATGGTCTTGAAGGCGCGCAGACCCTCCATGGCGACGGTGCTGTGATCCTGATGGATGTCGTCGAGCGTCGGCATCAGAACGAGGTCGAAATCATGTGCGGCGCGCAACCGCACCAATTCCTCGAGAATCTCCTGGCGCACGTAATTCAGCTTGCGGACTTCATATTTGTAGACGTGGAGATTCTCGGGCCGGATGCCGAGTTCCCGCGTGGCCTCACGCACCTCCGCTGCCAGGATATTGCGCGGCAGATGGGCGGGCACCGAGGCCTCGGCCGTGCTGAATGCCGCATAATGCACCTCGGCGCCGACTTCGCACAGCCGCGCGATGGCGCCCCCGGCCCCGAGTTCGCCGTCATCGGTGTGCGGCGAAAGAACCAAGACTTTGCGGAACTGATTCAACATCACGGGGAATCGCTTGGACGGCGCGATTCGAATCTAACACGTCTCCGCGACTCGGCAAGCAATCGCGCGGCCGCGGCGGCCAATCGCCGCCCGATCCCGACGCGAGACCGGAATGTCGCCGGCGTCCGCTTTCGTTCCTTATTCCGCGGCCTGGGCCGCGCGGTCGATCACGCGTTGGATCTCGCGCCGGCGGGCGTCGAATTGCTGGGCGATGGTTTCGTCCTCGTCCTGCAATTTCTGAACATCGGTCTTGGCGTATTCGATCACGCCCATTTCCTCGTAGCCCTTGCGGATATAATCGCCCCAAAGGCCGATATCCTTCACGATGGGCACGATGCGGGTGAAGAGCGAATTCCTGAACTTCTCCATGAAACCCGATTCGTACATGGCGGTCGCGCATTCCTCGATCGGAAGCCCCAGATTCTGCCAGAGTTCCACCGCGTCGAAACGGTCGCGCATCAGATAGCTCGCTTCGAGCAGGAATTGTTCGCGCTCGTCGCGCTCCTTCTGCGTGAGTTGCGGATAATAGTCGCGTAGCGCAAGCCGCCCGAACGCCACATGGCGCGATTCATCCTGCATCACATACGCGTTGACCTGCGCGCAGAGCTGATTCTGGGCGTTGTCGCGAATCTGGCCGAAGGCGGCCAGCGCCAGGCCCTCGATCACCACCTGCATGCCGAGATACGTCATGTCCCAGCGCGAATCCCGCAAGGTCTGGTCGATCAGTTCCTGCAAGGGCTTCGTCATCGGATAGGCGATCTTGAATTTGGAAAGCAGCCGCTTATAGGCCTCGACATGGCGGGCTTCGTCGATGGTCTGGGTCGCGGCGTAGAATTTCGAATCCGCGTCGGGCACCTGTGTGACGATCTTGGCCGCGCAGATCAGCGCGCCCTGCTCGCCCTGCATGAATTGCGAGAGTTGCCACGCCTGGAAATGGGCGCGCACCCGACCCTTCTCCTTGTCGCTCATTTTGAGATAGCAGCCGGCCATGTGGATCGGCAGCGATTCTTCCGGCATGCCTTCGGGATTGTCCTCGCCCAGTTCCTGGTTCCAGTCGATGCGCGTGGCGGCGTCCCACTGCATTTCCTTGCCCTTGGCGTAGAGGCCCATCATGCCGACGCGGCCGTCGTCGTAATCCCAGTTGAAGCAGGCATCGAAATTCTGCGGCACGGTCCAGCGCGAGCCTTCAGTCGCCAGCGCGTACATATCCTTGAAAGCCATATTGATCTCCCGTTGCGCGATATTATTTGAGGAGGAGCATACCAGACCGGAGCCGATTTCAAATGCTAAGACTGGCGCTTTTGTTCCTGATACTCGGTCTCGTTGCGGGCGTATTGGGCTTCAGCGGGATCGCGGGAGCCTCCTTCGCAATCGCGAAATTGCTGTTCTTCGTCTTCATGGCCATTTTCGTGGCCATCTTGCTGTTCGGGATCGCGATTTTCCGCGGGATCTTCGGCTAGGCCGGCTCGGCCTCGCCCGCCTGCTTGACGAAGCTCTCGAATCGCGCGTGCCAGTCATTGGCCGGGCTGACGAAGCTGTCGCGGAACCAGGGCATGTTCTTCTTGTCGAAAACATTATTGCGCAGATAGTCGAGGGTTGCGCGCACGGGCCATTTCTTGGTGGCGTCGCGCTGGTACGACACGAAGATCGGCGCCTGGAAGCGCACGCCGATATCGAGCGGCACGAACACGTCATCGACCAGCACCGCATAAGTGGGAAGAAGCGCGATGCCTGCGCCGTGGCGCACCGCTTCCGCCAGACAGGCGCTGAGATTTGTGAAGAGAACCGTGTGGCTTGCCGCATCTTCGCGCGACCAGCTCGCCCATGAGCCCATATCGGCCAGATAGACGGCCAAATCCAAAAGCCTGTGCCGGCCCAGATCGTCGACGTTTTTCGGCACGCCACTGTTCTTCAGATATTCGCGCGAAGAAAAGGGAATGAAATGCATGGTGCCCACGCGCACAGCGATGGGATCGGCATCGGCGGGCTCGTAATAATGGACGTGAAGATCGAAGATTTCGCGCTTGTCGGCCATGGTGTCGTGCGCGCCGAACAGCTTCAGCTCAATATTCGGATAGCGATGGAAGAACGGCGCCAGAAATCGCGTCATCCAATACGATGCGATTCCATCGCCCATGAACACTTTGCAGTCTCCATCGACGCGCGCCGCAGCATTCGAGGCCTGATTGGCGGCGCGCACCAGCGCGGCCTGCGCGGCACTCGCATCATTGTATATGCGCTGACCTTCGAAGGTGAGCCGCGGGCCGCGCCGGTCGCGGTCGAAAAGGCGCACTCCGATGGCGCGCTCGAGCCGGATCAACCGCCGGCTAACCGTAGGTTGCGTCATTTTCAGACGCGTAGCGGCCCTGTTGAAACTGCCGGTTCGCACGACCTCCAGGAACACGCGGAAGTCGTCCCAATCGACCCCCTCTGGAATTGATTGTTCGGCAATTTCGGTATAAGGCAATCCGCTCATAATTGTTTCATGCCGTCCCATTCTGGTGCACTTTCCTTACCGGCACTGGGGAATTTATACAGAAAAGATACCCGGTCGCCAGAAGAAGTTGAAGCGTGGGGTTAATGGAATGCAAGATAAAGATAGAAAAACCGCGTCTGCGCCGGATGAGGCTCCGAAGCCCGGGACCTGGGCATCACTTCCCTCCGGCGGAATCATCTTTGTTAAGCATCCTACCGATGCAGAGATGGCCGATCTCTACGCGCTCACGCAGGTCGAAATCTCGCCCGACGTCGCGCCCATCGAAGATGTATTAGCCGTATACCAACATAACCGCGACGCGTTTCTCGGCCTCTACACCGCCGATGACGAGACGCGCAAAAACGCGCTTTTCGTGGGCTATTACAGCTTTTTGCATCTGACGAAGGATGGCCTCGAGCTCCTCGAGAAGGGCACGCTCGACGTGCTGCACCCCGACATAAAATACATCGTGCCCTATGGTGAACGGCCCGCCGCCATCTATGTGTGGGCGATCGTGGCGCGCAAGGTTAACAAGTACGTCATGCCGCTCATCGCCAAGGCGCTGGGCAAGGAGCTCTATGGCGGCGTTCCGCTCTATGCGACGGCCGGGACGCTGGGCGGCTATGGCGCCATGAAGGGCGTCGGCTTCGAAGGGGCCAAGGAGAAGAACGCCGGTCTCGGCCAGCTCTTCCGGCTCGACGCCCCCCCGCCCTCGGCCATCCAGGCGGCCTGACGGGGACCCCCATGACAAAGCCGGTACTGGCCACCAGCGTGGCCGCCACCCCGGATGCCATCGCCAAGGTGTTCGCCCTGCGTTCGGCCGTGTTCATGACCGAGCAGGTCTGCCCCTATGACGAGGAGTTCGACGGCAACGATTTCTGCGCCGCCACCCACATCCTGGGCACCGTGAACGGCGAGCCCGCGGGCGTGCTGCGGGTGCGGTTTTTCGCCGATTTCGCCAAGATCGAGCGGCTGGCCGTCCTGCCGCGCTTCCGCCATTCGCTGATCGCCAAGCTGATCGTGGAGAAGGGCATCGAGATCTGCCGCCGCAAGGGCTACCGCACGCTCTATGGCCACGCGCAAAAGCGGCTCACGCGCTTCTGGGAGAAGTTCGGATTCCGCCCCATGGCGAAGAATTTCCCGCTCGTCTATTCGGACCACGAATATGTCGAGATGCAGGCCGATGTCGAACCCGGCACGGACGCGATCACGATCATGAGCGATCCCTATCTGATCGTGCGGCCCGAAGGGCATTGGGATGCGCCGGGCCCCCTCGACCGCTCCAGCGAGCGGCCCGCGACCAACCCGCATTAGATACAATTTTCGTCAAACTCGTCGAAATTTCGTCGCGTATGTTTCAGGGCGCGGAAATTTGTGCCCGCGCATGATGACACCGAATTCCACCTCTCCGAAGGCGAGACGGGTGTCATGCATGTCCTGGTGATGGCCTCCCAGAAAGGCGGTTCGGGCAAGACGACGCTTTCCGGCCATCTCGCGGTAGAGGCGGAAGCGGCGGGCGTCGGTCCGGTATCGGTCATCGACACCGATCCGCAGGCGAGCCTCTCGCAATGGTGGAACGCGCGCGAAGCCGAAGCGCCGCTCTTCGCGAAAGTGGGAATGATGGAACTTGGCGATGCGCTCGCGCATCTGCGCCAGGCCGGCATCAAGCTCGCCGTGATCGACACGCCGCCCGCCATCACCGAATCGATCGCGCAGGTCGTTGCCCATGCCGATCTCGTTGTCGTGCCGACGCGGCCGAGCCCGCACGATCTTCGCGCGGTGGGCGCCACCGTCGATATCGCCGAGCGCCACAGAAAACCGCTTGTCTTCGTGCTCAATGCGGCGACGCCCAATGCGCGCATCACCGGCGAAGCGGCGATCGCGCTTTCCCAGCACGGAACGGTCGCGCCCGTGACACTGCATCACCGCGTCGATTTCGCGGCCAGCATGGTGGACGGGCGCACGGTCGGCGAAGTCGTTCCCAGATCGCCTTCGGCGCGCGAGATCCACGATCTGTGGCTCTACATCCAGGACCGGCTCGCCCGCCTCAAGCACGATCCCGATTTCGCCGCCGCCGAAGCGAGGCAATTCGCTCTCTCGCCACTTTCGCCCCTGAGCGGCGAACAGATCGAGGAAGACGAAAGCGCCGAGTCCGCGGAGCCCGCCAACGCCGACTCGTCCATCCTTCCGATGCCCGACCGCCGTTTGGGCCGCGACCGGCGCGTGCTCGCCAGCAATTTCAACGGACCGGAACGGCGCGGCCTCGCCTTCGGCCGGCGCGCCAGCGACCGCACGACACCATTCGGCAAGGCGGGAGGCTGACATGAAATTCGCATCGATCACGGCCGATCTGCTCGCGCGCAAGGGCGAGGCCGCGCCCGCGCCGCAGAGCGCGCCTGTGGCCGAGCCCAGACGCGAGAAGCGCGCGCCGCGCGCCGCGGACGATCCCAAGACGAACGATCCCGAACGCGCGCGCAGGCTCTTCGTGCCGATGTCGGCGGATCAGCACGAGCGCCTGCGCCTTGCGGCGGTGAAGAAGAACGCGAGCGCGCACGACATCGTCCATGCCGCGCTCGAGCACTACTTCCAGAAGCTTGCGGCCGATGCGCAATGTCAATGCATCGCAGGCGTTTGCACCCGCGGCTGCGCGGCACACTGACGAGTGGGGAGGCTGCAAGGTATCGGGCGGTGGGCAATCCACCGCCCATATTTTTTACCAGGCGTAGCTGAAGCCGCCTGTAGCGTAATAGGTCCTCGAACCCTGCGCGAGCGAGCCGTCGAGCTTGATGCCGAGCGAGAATCCGTTGTGCCCCTTGAGTTCGGCCCCAAAGGTGACGAGCGCGAGGTTGGAGCCGGGCACGGCGCCATGCACCGTGAAATCCGATCCCGGCAGCGACGCGAAGGAGGCTTGCGCATCCTGCGTGTTGCTGAGCGCATGCGCGTAGGCCGCGCGGCCGTAGAGATAGAGATCGCTGTTGTAGCCCAGCCTGGATAGGCCGGCGAATGCGGCGCCCAGTTCGACGCGCGTGCCGGCCACGCTGTTGGAAGCGTAT
>DATIZS010000166.1:0-5900 GCA_035516955.1 Rhizomicrobium sp. | reverse complement strand
CCCCGAAATGTCATGGCAGCTCCTCCAGAGATTAATGGCGATTGTCGCACCGCGGGCCCTCAACGTCCATCGCCCGCACGCATTCGTGAGCGCCCGAAATGCCGATTTTCCACGTCCCCGCTGATGCAGATAAATTCGCTTCCATGCGCGTTTAAGGCTCGGCCGCGTGCCAAACTCCACAGCCCGACTCATTCAACTCGCCGTGAGGGAATCCCATGAACTGGCCATTGCTTGCACCGATCATCCTGCTCTTTGCGTCCAACACCTTCATGACCTTCGCCTGGTACGGCCAGCTCAAATATCCCCATGCGCCGCTCTGGGTTGTGATCCCGATCAGCTGGGGCATCGCCTTCTTCGAATATTGCCTGGCGGTGCCGGCCAACCGCATCGGCCATCAGGTCTATTCGCTGGCGCAATTGAAGACGATGCAGGAGGTGATCACGCTGCTCGTGTTCGGCGTGTTCTCGGTTCTCTATTTCGGCGACACACTCAGATGGAATCACATGGTGGCGTTCGGATTCCTCGTCTGCGCCGCCTATTTCGCCTTCAACAAATGGTAGGCCCGGGCGCGATCAACTATGACCAGGGATTGTCGCTGAATTCCTTGACGGCGTGCAGCGGGATGCGGATGGCGGGATTGGTGCCGAAATAGACGATCAGCGTCATATGGCTGTTGGCGGCATCCCATTCCATCTGGGGGGCGACGCCGCCCTGCTTGCGAAAGGTGGTGCCGTCGAAATCGAGCTTGCGCGGCTCGACCGAGTCCCAGCCATTGGCAAGGTCCTGCGCCAGCTTCTGGCGCACACTCGCCTTGTCGTCGGGCGACATGGTGGTCAGATCCTGCGCATTGGGCGCGCTGACGAGAATGGAGCCGTTCGAGTCGATCTGGAGGCGCGCCACCACCATCGTGTCATCGGATTCGTAGGTTCCCTCCCATTTTCCTTCCGGCGGTTTGGGATGGGAACAGCCATAGGCGCCTGCCAGGCACAGGCCCGCAACGAGCAAAACGGTGACGAAACGCATGGCCCAACTCCGAGAATCAGGCTGGTCGAGTTTATTGTTACCCGATTTAGGAATGGTAACCGCGCGGTAAAGCATGGCAGATGTGACAAACCCCCGCTTGCCCGCACGGGGTCGGCATTGATACGCCCTCGTTGCTGACGAAAGGGGACTCCCGTGAGCCTGCCCAAGGGATTTCTGGCCGAGGCGCTGGGGCGCATCCAGCCTTCGCCGACCATCGCGGTGACGCAGAAAGCGCGCGACCTCAAGGCCGCGGGCCGCGACGTGATCGGGCTGGGCGCGGGCGAGCCCGATTTCGATACGCCCGACAACATCAAGGAAGCGGCCATCGCCGCCATCCGCCGGGGCGAGACGAAATACCCGCCGGTCGAAGGCATCCCCGAACTGCGCAAGGCCATCGTGAGCAAGTTCAAGCGCGAGAACGGGCTGGACTACACGGTGGCGCAGACGTTCGTGGCGCCCGGCGGCAAGGCGATCATCTTCAATGCGCTGCTTGCCACCATCAATCCGGGCGACGAGGTGATCGTGCCCGCGCCTTACTGGGTGAGCTATCCCGATATCGCGCTGCTCGCGGGCGGAAAGCCCGTGGTGATCGAAACAAGTCTGGAAGATGGATTCCGCCTGACGCCCGAAGCGCTCGAAAAAGCCATCACGGCGAAAACCAAATGGCTGATCTTCAACCAGCCTTCGAACCCGACCGGCGCCTGCTACAGCCGCGAACAATTGAAGGCGCTGACCGATGTGCTGCTCAGGCATCCGCAGGTGTGGATTCTCACCGACGATATGTACGAGCACCTGATCTATGGCGGCTTCAAGTTTCACACCGTCGCGCAGGTCGAGCCCAAGCTCTACGACCGCACGCTGACCATGAACGGCGTCTCGAAAGCCTATGCCATGACCGGCTGGCGCATCGGCTATTGCGCGGGCGACGAGGGCCTCATCAAGGCGATGGCGAAACTGCAATCGCAATCGGCGACGAGCGCGTCGTCCATCTCGCAATGGGCGAGCGTGGAAGCGCTGAACGGTCCGCAGGATTTCATCCCGGTGCGCGCGAAGGCCTTCGAGGAACGCCGCGATCTTGTCGTCTCCATGCTCAATCAGGCGAACGGTATCGAATGCCCGTCGCCCGAAGGCGCGTTTTACGTCTATCCGTCGATCCGCAAGCTGATCGGCAAGGCGACGCCCGCCGGCAAAAAAATCGCCACCGACGAAGATTTCGCCGCCGAACTCCTCGAAGCCGAAGGCGTCGCGGTGGTGCATGGCGCGGCCTTCGGGCTGTCGCCCTTCTTCCGCATTTCCTATGCGACGTCGAACAAGCTCCTCGAAGAAGCCTGCTCGCGCATTCAGCGGTTTTGCGGAAGCTTGCGCTAACGTATCGCAACAACGGAAATATGCCCGCTGCCGGATTTGCGCGGCCGGATGATAATTTCCACATCGCGGTCGAGCGCGGTGAGGAATTCCATCAGCCGTTCCACGGAAAATCCGTCGAGGCGATAATTGACCAGCGCCGAAACTTTCGGCTGCGGAATGCCCAGCAGTTCCGCAGCTTCGACCTGACGGAGCTTGCGCGCCTTCATGGCTGCGTTCAGTTCCATGGCAAGACGCGTTTTGGCCTGACGCTCGCCCGCATCGGGAAAGCCCAGATCCGCAAACACATTGCGCGAGCCGCGGGTAATCTTTGCCTTGGCCATGACTTTCACTCCTTCAATCGCATTTCGTCGCGCAACCATTTCAGCCTGTCGCGAACGATTTGCACGTCACCTTTCGCCGTGCGCCGGCCCGAGGGCGATTTCTTCTGGAATGCGTGCAGCACATAAATCGCGTCCTCGAAGCGCAAGGTATAAATCGCCCGATATGCGTCGCCATCGTGGTATTCCACGATCTCAAAGATGCCCGGTCGTTCGCCTTTCCAAGGCTTGGCCTGCGGGTGCTTCCCGCCATACTGAGCGACGCCAAGCGCGTAACCCATCTCGCTGCGAACCGCGGCCGGGAACGCCAGAAAATCCTTCTTGGCGCTGCCGACCCAATGAACGGGCTTCTCGCCCGAAACCGCCGGTTCCCGCACCATGGGCAATCCATATACCCAAACGGGTATATCGTCAATTCGCCTACGTAAACACCCTTAGGTGAAAGACCGAACTTTCGATCACACCCGATTCCGGCCGAAGCTCGCTCGCGTGACCGATGAGGAATGAGTGCCGTGAAACAATCCAGAGCCGCCCGCGCGCACGACTTGGCCGAGTGGTTCCGCGCGCAGTCCGAAAACGGAACGGCCGGCGAAACCGATCTCATGGCGCGCGCCGCCCTTGCCCTCGAACGCATTGCCAAAGAACGCCGCACCTCCGCCGCCAACGACAACGCGGCCCGCGCGCAGCGCTGAATAAGTTTCAAATCCTCTTGCGCGGCGGCCTCGTTCCGCGCGAGCATTGCGCCTCAAGGGGCGCCTAACGTGCGGCCCGTCGCGGGACGACGCTGACCGAGCGCCCCGGACCCTGCCGGGTCCGAAGGAGGCGCTTGATGTCCAGAAAAAACGGAGGTAGCGGGCCACGTACAGTGGCCCTGGTGGGTCCCTACGGCAGCGGCAAGACCACGCTGCTCGAAAGCATCCTGGCCATCACCGGCGCGATCCAGCGAAAGGGTTCGATTCCCGCCGGCAACACGGTGGGTGACGCATCGGCCGAGGCGCGGGCCCGCCAGATGAGCGTCGAAGTCAATTGCGCCACCACAAAGTTCATGGACGAGAGTTTCACCTTCCTCGATTGCCCCGGCTCCATCGAATTCCTGCAGGACACGCTGAACGTTCTTCCCGGCATCGACGCGGCGATCGTGGTGTGCGAGCCCGAGCCCGACAAGATGCAGATGCTCAAGCCCTATCTGAAGCGGCTGGACGATCTTTCCGTTCCCCATTTCCTCTTCGTCAACAAGATCGACAAGGCGGGCGGTTCCCTGCGCGATCTGCTCGCGACCTTGCAGGACGTGAGCGACAAGCCGCTTTTGCTGCGCCAGATTCCGATCTGGGAGAAGGGCATCGTCACCGGCTTCGTCGATCTCGCGCTGGAACGCGCCTTCGTCTATCGCGAGCACGCGGCGAGCGAAGTGATCGAGCTCAAGGGCGAGGAACAGGCGCGCGAAAAGGAAGCCCGCTTCCAGATGCTGGAAAAGCTCGCCGATTACGACGAGCATCTGATGGAAGAGCTTCTCTCCGACGTCGAGCCGCCGCGCGACGAGGTCTTCGACGATCTTTCCAAGGAACTGGCAGAGGGCGTGGTGGTGCCGGCGCTGATCGGCTCGGCCGAGCGCGACAACGGCATCCGCCGTCTCTTGAAGGCGCTGCGCCATGAAGTGCCCGATGTGAAGGCATGCGCCGCGCGCCTCGGCATCAAGGGCGATGGCGATGCCATCGTGCAAATTCTGAAGACCTATAACGGCGCGCATGGCAAGCTTTCGCTGGCGCGCATTCTGGCGGGCTCGCTCAAGGACGGCACCGTGCTGCATCGTGCCGACGGTTCGGATGCGCGCATCGGCGGCATGTTCGCGCTCAAAGGCGAGGCGCAGACCAAGCTCACCGACGCGAAGGCCGGCGATTGCGTGGCGCTGGGGCGTCTGGAATCGGTCGCCACGGGCGAAACGCTGTCGGCGGCCAAAGGCGCCAAGCTGCCCCGGATCGCGATCGAGCAGCTTTCGCCCGTCTATGCGCTCGCCATCGAGACCACCGACCGCAAGGACGAAGTCAAGCTCACAGCGGCCATCGCCAAGCTGCGCGAAGACGATACGTCGCTCCTGTTCCTGCAGAATCCCGAGCTGCAGGAAATGTCGCTGGCGGGGCAGGGCGAGATTCATCTGAAAGTCGCGGCCGAGAAACTCCAGAGCAAATATGGCCTCAAGGTCACGACGCATCAGCCGAAGATTCCCTACAAGGAAACCATCCGCAAACCCGGCAAGCAGCATGGCCGCCACAAGCGCCAGTCGGGCGGCCACGGGCAATTCGGCGACGTGTACATCGAAATCCGCCCGCTGCCGCGCGGAACCGGATTCGTGTTCGAGGATCAGATCAAGGGCGGCGTGGTGCCGCGCCAGTTCATCCCGTCGGTCGAGAAGGGCGTGATCGATTATCTGAAGGCGGGCCCGCTGGGCTTTCCCGTCGTCGATCTCGCGGTCACGCTGGTGGATGGCTCCTACCACTCCGTCGATTCGTCCGATGCGGCCTTCCAGACGGCCGCGCGCATCGCCATGCAGGAAGGCATGCCCAATTGCGCGCCCGTGCTGCTCGAACCGGTCATGCGCGTGAAGATTCACATCCCCAACGACGCGACCTCGAAGGTCAACGCGGTCGTCAGCGGGCGTCGCGGCCAGCTCATGGGCTATGATGCGCGCGACGGCTGGAAGGGCTGGGATACGGTCGAAGCCCAGATGCCCCAGTCCGAGCTCCACGATATCATCATCGACCTGCGCTCGCTGACCCAGGGCGTGGGCACTTTCGAAACGGAATTCGACCATCTGGCCGAGCTGACGGGCAAACTCGCCGAACATGTGGTGGCGAGCCACAAGGCCGCGGCGTAACGAAACGCGCGTCCGGGGCGAAGAGGGGATAGTCTCTCGCCGGAGGTCCGCCATGCTCATCCGTTCCCGCCCAGGCTGGTTTCTGCCCGAAAATGCGGCCACGCCCGAAGAGGCGTTCTTCAACCGGCGCAATCTCATCAAGGGCGCGGGCGCGATCGCGGCAAGCGTTGCGCTGGCATCCTGCGATTCCAGAACCGCCAAGGCGGGCAAGCCAGAGCCCGATCCGTCGGCGAAATATTATCCGGCCAAGCGCAACGCCGCCTTCAAGCTCGACCGCGCGATCTCGCCGGAGAAGGTGGTCGAGACCTACAACAATTATT
>DATIZS010000165.1:0-5118 GCA_035516955.1 Rhizomicrobium sp. | reverse complement strand
CCAGATGGCGTCGCCCCGATCTGGCGCTGATCGATGGCGGCCCTGGTCAATTGTCCGTGGCCTGCCGCGTGTTCGAGGATCTGGGAGTGGAGGACGTGGCGCTGGTGGGCATCTCCAAGGGTCCGGACCGCGATGCCGGCCGCGAGCATTTCTACATGAAGGACCGCGCGCCCTTCCGCCTCGATCCCAAATCGCCCGTCCTTTATTACTTGCAACGTTTGCGCGACGAGGCGCACCGTTTCGCCATCGGCACGCACCGCAAGAAGCGCTCCAAGGCCATCGGCGCCAATCCGCTGGACGAGATCCAAGGCGTGGGCGCGGCGCGCAAGCGCGCGCTACTGACCCATTTCGGCTCGGCGCGGGCGATCTCGGGGGCGAGCCTCGCCGACCTCGAGGCCGTCGGCGGGGTGAGCCGGACACTGGCCAAAAAAATCTACGACTTTTTCCACCCGGCGGGGTGAGGCGCCCGTATGAGATGCTACAGTCCGGCCCATGTTCACATTGCCCAACCTCATCACCATCTTCCGCATCCTTCTGGTGCCGGTATTCGCGCTTGCCTTCGCCCTTCCCGGCGACACCGCGCGGCTGACGGCCTTCGTCGTCTTCTGCATCGCGGGCGCGAGCGATGCGCTGGATGGCCTCGCCGCCCGCAAGCTCAATGCCACCTCCAGTTTCGGGCGGATGCTCGATCCCATCGCCGACAAGATCCTGGTGGGCGTGGCGCTGATGATGCTGGTGGCCGAAGGCACGGTGCCGCAATTCAATCTGGTGCCCGGACTTGCGAGCCTTTTGAAGCTCGTGCCGGCGCTGGTGATCCTGGCGCGCGAAATACTGGTCTCGGGCTTGCGCGAATTCCTCGCGGGCCTTTCGGTCAGCGTGCCGGTTTCGAGCATCGCCAAGACCAAGACGACGATCCAGATGATCGCCATCGGCGCGATGATCCTCGGACCCATCGCCGACCGCTTCGTTCCGGGGGCGGAGGCGTTTGCTTATGTCGCGCTTTGGATCGCCGCGGCGCTGACCGTCTATACGGGCCACGCCTATTTCAGGGCGGGCCTCGCCTATCTCCATCCGCGGAGCGATTCCGGAGACGTGGCGTGAAGCTCCTTTATTTCGCCTGGGTGCGGCAGAAGACCGGCCGGGGCGAAGAAGAATTGGCGCTTCCAGCGGGCGTGAAAACCGTGGGTGAAATGATTGCGCATCTGCGCGGCCTCGGCGGTGGATATGCCGACGCCTTTGGCGATGCGAAGCGAATTCGCGCAGCAGTCAATCAAGAACATGTGGGATTTAACGCGGAATTGCGCAATGACGACGAAGTCGCGTTCTTTCCCCCGGTGACGGGCGGATGAGCAGGATCCGCATACAGGGCGACGATTTCGACGCTGCCGCGGAATGCGCGGCGCTGAGCGACGGAAATGCGAATATCGGCGCCATCGCCACCTTCACGGGATTGGTTCGCGGCGATGGCGGGCTGACCGCCATGACGCTCGAACATTATCCCGGCATGACGGAGCGCGAGATCGCGCGCCATGTGGCGGAGGCGAAGACGCGCTGGCCGTTGCTGGGCGTCACGATCATCCATCGCATCGGGCGCCTGCTGCCGGGCGAACGGATCGTGCTGGTGGCCGTCGCGTCCTTGCATCGCAAAGCCGCGTTCGAGGCGTGCGAATTCCTGATGGACTATCTGAAAACGAACGCGCCCTTCTGGAAAGAGGAAGAGCGCGGAAGCGCCGCGAAATGGGTGGACGCGAAAGCATCCGATGACGCGGCGGTGGAGAAGTGGAAAAGCAAAACATGATTCATCCAGGTCGAGCGCAGCGAGAACCGGGACTCATCGCGCCGCTTCTCCGTGGGTCCCGGATAACGCTTCGCGTTTCCGGGATGACAGCGAATTTATCCCACGGCCTGCAATTTCACCTGCGACACAGGCCGGCGCACTTCCTCCGAATAATCGTGCATCAACGTTTCCGTGATTTTGCCCGGCTTGAAGCGGTAGGGCCCGATCTCGGAAACGGGCGTGACTTCCGCCGCCGTGCCCGTGATGAAGCATTCGCTGAAGCCTTCGAGTTCCGACGGCTGGATATGTTTCTCGATCACCGGAATCTGTCGCGCGCGCGCCAGCGCCATGACCGAGCGGCGTGTGACGCCGTCGAGGAAACAATCGGCGATCGGCGTGTAAAGCGTGCCGTTGTCGACGAAGAACATATTGGCGCCCGTCGCCTCCGCCACAAGCCCTCGATAATCGAGCATCATCGCATCGGCATAGCCGTCGGCTTCCGCCTTGTGCTTGGAGAGCGTGCAGATCATGTAGAGCCCCGCCGCCTTCGCCTTGGTGGGCGCGGTATCGGGCGCCGGCCGCTTCCAATCCGAAATCGCAAGGCGGATGCCCTTCATCTTCTCCTTGGGATCGAAATAAGATGGCCATTGCCACACCGCGATGGCGACATGGATCTTCGTGTTCTGCGCCGACACCGCCATCATCTCGCTGCCGCGGAAGACCACGGGTCGGACATATCCATCCTCGATCTTCTGGGCCTCGGCCGCCTGGTAGCAGGCGCGGTTGATCTCGTCCTGGGTGAACGGGATTTTCATGCCGAGGATGCGCGCGGATTCGAACAGCCGCTCGGTATGCTCCTCGAGCTTGTAGATGCGCCCCGAATAGATGCGCTCGCCCTCGAATACGCAGGAGGCATAGTGCAGCCCATGGGTCAGCACATGCGTTTTCGCCTCGCGCCAGGGCACGAGCTTGCCGTCGTACCAGAGCGAGCCGTCGCGATCATCGAAGGGAAGAACCGAAGCCATTGAAACTCCTGGAGAAACTGCCTAAAACGGCCCGCCGGGGCCGGATATGCTCGAAACCGCATTGCCTTTATACCTTGAAGACGCGGGCCGGAAGCAAGGCGTAGATTTGCAAATCTCGCAGGAATTGCGCGCATGAACGTCTCGGAGCCTCATCTTCTGGTCGTCGATGACGACGAGCGCCTGCGCGCGCTGCTCCAGCGCTACCTGAGCTCAAACGGCTTCCGGGTAAGTGCTGCGGCCGACGCCTCCGAGGCGCGCACGCTGATGAAGAGCTTCGCGTTCGATCTCGTCATCCTCGACATCATGATGCCGGGCGAAACGGGGCTCGAACTGACGAAGAGCGTGCGGGCCAATTCGCAGATCCCGATCCTGCTCCTGACGGCGCGCGGCGAGCCGGAAGATCGCATCGCGGGCCTCGAGATCGGCGCCGACGATTACCTGCCCAAGCCTTTCGAGCCGCGCGAGCTCGTGCTGCGCTGCACAGCACTTCTGCGCCGCACCGCGCCCCCGCCGAGCTCGCCTCACCGCGAAGTGAAGATGGGCGAAGCGGTGTTCAATCCGGAACGCGGCGAATTGCGCCGCAAGGGAAAACCGGTGCGGCTCACGAGCTCGGAAGCGGCACTGCTCAAATTGTTCGCGGCCAATGCCGGGCGCTCGTTCTCCCGCGCCGATCTCTGCACGCGGCTGGGCGTGGCGCTGGAGCGCTCCATCGACGTGCAGGTGACGCGGCTGCGCCGCAAGATCGAGGACGATCCGAAGCTGCCGCTCTATCTTCAGACGGTGCGCGGCGTGGGTTATGTGCTGGTGCCGGACCGTGTCGTCTAGATGCTGAATTTCCATCCGTTCCGCGCCATCAAGCGCGCGTTGCCGCGCAGGCTTTTCGGCCGCTCGCTTCTCATCATCGTGACGCCGGTGGTTCTGCTGCAGGGCGTCGTGACCTATGCGTTCTTCGAGCGTCACTACACGATCATGACGGCGCGCATGGCGCGCGGGGTTGCGGCCGATGTCGCCTTTCTGCTCAACATCGAGGAAACCTATCCGCCGGGAAAGGCGCGCGATGCGCTCCTCGGCATGGCGGCGAAGAATCTGGGCTATCAGATTTCGTTTCAGCCGGGGGCGACGCTGGAAAAGCCGCTGCGCCATTATCTGCCCGATCTGAAGGACGCCATCACCACCACCTTCACCAGCCAGTTCGGCGCGGCCTATCCGTTCACCTCGCGCTATCTCGGCGATTACGTTGATGTGCGCGTACAGGCGAAGGACGGCGTGATGCGCCTGCTCATTCCGCACAAGCGGCTGGATGCTTCGAATGTGGATGTTTTCATCCTGTGGATGGTGGGATCGTCGCTGCTACTGCTGGCGGTGGCGATCCTGTTCCTGCGCAACCAGGTGCGCCCCATCGAGCGGCTGGCGCGCGCCGCCGATGCCTTCGGCAAGGGCAATCGCGTCGTCAACTTCAAGCCCTATGGCGCGACCGAAGTGCGCCGCGCGGCGCAGGCCTTCATCACCATGCGCGAACGCATCGAGCGCTATGTCCAACAGCGGACCGAGATGCTGGCCGCCGTGAGCCATGACCTGAAAACGCCGCTGACGCGGCTCAAATTGCAGCTCGCCATGATGGGCAGCGCCGACGCCGAGGCCATGCGCGGCGACGTGACCGAGATGGAGCATATGCTCGACGAATATCTGGACTTCGCGCGCGGCGAAAGCGCCGAGGAGGCACAAACTGCCGACCTCGCCGACATCGTGAGCGATGCGGCCGCGGCGGCGGGGCGCGCGCGCGGCGACGGCAAGGATCGCGTCAAGGTCGATGTCGAGCAGGGCGTGCGGCTCGCCGTCAAGCGCAACGCCCTTTATCGCTGCACGACCAATCTGATCGACAATGCGCTCAAATACGGCAAGCACGCGCACGTCACCTTGAAGCGCAATTCGCACATGGCCGAAATCATCGTCGACGATGACGGGCCGGGCATTGCGCCGGAGCGCCGCGAGGAAGCATTCCGGCCGTTCCACCGCCTCGACGAAGGCCGCAATCTGCAGGCCGGCGGCAGCGGATTGGGGCTCGCGATCGCGCGCGACATCGCGCGGGCCCATGGCGGCGATCTGGTCCTGGGCGACAGTCCGATGGGCGGATTGAGCGCGGTGATCAAGCTGCCGATCTAGGCGCTGAGTTGCTTCGCCCGCTTGCGCGCCGCCGAAATCGCTTTCGCCATCAGGGATGCAAGCCCGTTCTTCGCCAGCAAGATCTTCAACGCCGCTTCAGTGGTGCCTCCGGGGCTGGTGACATCGCGGCGAAGTGCGGCGGCGTCGCGGGCT
>DATIZS010000164.1:0-2531 GCA_035516955.1 Rhizomicrobium sp. | reverse complement strand
CGATCGAAGATGAGCCCGGGATCGTCCTGCAGCGAGTCGGGGAGTGCTGCCAGCATGCGCTCGCCCGAGGGCGGATTGACGATGAGATTGAGCCGCGTCTCGGCCAGTTGCTGCTCGCTCGCCGTGACGCGCGCCATCTCGCGCCGCGCGCCTTCGATGTCGTCGCGCCAGAGCAGACGGCTCAGCCGCTGGCGGTCCACGTCGGGCGTGAAGAGGTCGCCATGTTTCTGGATCAGTCCGGCTTCCTCGTCGGGATCGAACGAATTCTCGATCCAGGCGTCGCGGATCATGTCGCGGCCTTCCTGGGCGCGGCCGACCGCGATCATCGCCTCGCCCATGCGCATCTTGCCGATGCCGCTCACGGGCTCGCGCTTGCCGAACCAGAAGAGCACGGCGGTGGGCGCCATGGTGTCGGGCATCGCCTTCTCGGCGCGGGCAAAGAGCGTGTCGCGGCCCGGCCAGCCGGGATTGTCTTTGAGGAAGGCGTCGATCTCGTTGAAGGTGGCGCCGCTGTTCTTGTCGAGCAGATAGCGCCATTCGATCAGCTTGCGCGCCGCGGGCGAGTGGCCCTGGGCGGCGAGACCGCGCGCCGCGATCCAGTCGCCGCGGCGGGTGGCTTCCAGTGCGCGCGTATAAAGCGCGTGATCGGCGTCGCTCAGTTCGGGCACCTTGCTCGGCTTGTATTCGAAGCCTTCGGTGGGCTCCGGCGGCGAGCCGTCGTCATAGATCGGCTGCATCGTGATGGCGCCGTTCTTGACGATGACGCCCTGGGGGAGCGGATGGGCATTGGCCGGCACGGCAGGCTCGGCACATGCGGCGCCGGCGCCCGCAAGCGCCAGTCCCACGCCCAAAATCGCGGCGCGCCAATACGACATCGCGTCAAACCCGTTGCCGCCCGGCTTCGCCGCCGGACGTGGAGGAAGCATAGGGGCGGCAGGGCCGCTATGCCAGACGTCCGTGCTTGCCGCGCCAATCAAGGCTGCGTTATTTTCGCCGGATGTTTGAAAATTGGAACATAAGATGCGCGATGTGCGCGAAGCGATCCGGGGTTCCATCCCCGCCCTGATTACCCCGATGCGAGGCGGCGCCATCGACGAGGCGGCGTTTCGCAATTTCGTCGCATGGCAGATCGCGCAAGGCTCCCACGGGCTTGTGCCGATGGGAACGACGGGCGAGTCGGCGACCGTCTCCCACGAAGAACATATGCGCGCGGTGGAACTTTGCGTGGAGGAGGCGAACGGGCGGGTGCCGGTGATCGCGGGCGCGGGCTCGAACGCCACCGCCGAAGCCATCGCGCTGACGCGCCACGCCAAGGAAGTGGGCGCCGACGCCGTGCTCTCCGTCGAGCCCTATTACAACAAGCCTTCGCAGGAAGGCCTTTACCGCCACTTCGCCGCGATCGCGGAAGCCGTCGATATTCCGATCCTCGTCTACAACATTCCCGGCCGCTGCGTGATCGAGATGAGCGTGGAGACGATGGCGCGGCTCTCGCGCATCGCCAACATCGTCGGCGTGAAGGATGCGACCGCCAATCTGATGCGCCCGAGCCGCGAGCGGCTGGCCTGCGCCAAGGGCTGGCGGCTGATCTCGGGCGAGGACGGAACCGCGCTCGGCTATATGGCGCATGGCGGCCATGGCTGCATCTCGGTGACGGCGAATGTGGCGCCCAGGCTCTGCGCGCAATTCCAGGACGCCTGCATGAAAGGCGATTTCGCGGCCGCGCTCGCGCTGCAGGACAAATTGATGCCGCTGCACGACGCGATGTTCGTGGAGCCGAGCCCCGCGCCGGCCAAATACGGCGCATCGTTGCTTGGCTTGTGCGAAAACGAAGTGCGCCTTCCCATCGTGCCGCTGAGCGAGCCGGCCGAAAAGCGCGTGCGC
Source organism: Rhizomicrobium sp. (assembly GCA_035516955.1). GTDB lineage: Bacteria > Pseudomonadota > Alphaproteobacteria > Micropepsales > Micropepsaceae > Rhizomicrobium. The sequence goes on along the minus strand of DATIZS010000164.1, from coordinate 650 downwards.
GAGGCGATGGCGCATGCCGGCATTATTTGATGCCAAAAAAGGCCGAGCCCGAACGCAAGATCGTCGCCGATAACCGCAAGGCGCGCTACGCCTATGCGATCGACGACACGATCGAGGCGGGGCTGATGCTCACCGGCTCGGAAGTGAAATCGCTGCGCACCGGCAAAGCGACCATCGGCGAAGCTTACGCGCGCGCGATGGACGGAGAGATCTTCCTGATCAATTGCTACATCCCCGAATACACCATGTCGAACCGCTTCAATCACGAGCCGCGCCGCCCGCGCAAATTGCTGGTGCACAAGCGCGAAGCGAAGAAACTCGCCGCCGCGGTACAGCGCGAGGGCATGACGCTCATCCCCTTGCGGCTCTATTTCACGCCCAAAGGCATCGCCAAGCTTGAACTCGGCATCGCGCGCGGCAAGAAGCTGCACGACAAGCGCGAAACGGAAAAGAAACGCGACTGGGCGCGGGACAAGGCGCGGCTGATGCGGGCCAAGGGTTAGACGTGGCGCGCTATCCTTCGAGGCCCGCCCGCGTCATGCTGAGGTGCGACCCCGGCCTTGAGCCGGGGGAGCCTCGAAGCACGCGGGCGGGCACCTCAGGATGACGCGCGCTTAACGGGACGATTGTTATGAGCGACGACGAAAAGC
>DATIZS010000163.1:0-2468 GCA_035516955.1 Rhizomicrobium sp. | reverse complement strand
TGCAGGCGGCGATGACGGCGTTCGTGATGGCGGAAACGGCGCGCGCGCTGCGGCCCAATATGAGCGTGGCCGTCTTTCTCGGGATCGCGGCGCTTTTGACCGTCGCGACGGGCTTGCCATGGTATGTGGGCCAGATCGAACCGGACGGTTTCGCCGCGATTGCGGTTTTGTCGGCTTACCTGCTCGCCTTTCATGCGCCCGCGCTCGGCCGCGTGCGTGTCGCACTCCTCATCTTTATTGCAGCGCTCGCCACGGGCGCGCATCCATCGCATCTGGGACTGACGGCGGGGCTTGCCATCTGCGCCGCCGTTTACGCGCTCGTTTCCCGCAAGAGCGATTGGCCGCGCGCCAACGCAGCCCTTCCGGCGGCGGGCTTTGCGCTCGGTCTCGGTCTCGTGCTGGCCGCCAACTACCACTTCACCGACGACATCTTCATCAGCAGGGCAGGGCCCGATTTCGAATTCGCCCGCCTCGTGCAGGACGGCATCGCCAAGCGCGATCTCGATGCCATCTGTCCGACGGTGCATCTCAAGCTGTGCCCCTACCGCAACCAATTCCCGAAGACCGCCGACGAATGGCTGTGGAGCGACAGTCCGTTCAACAATGCGCTGATGCGCTTCGAGGGCACGGCCGCCGAATCCCAATATGTGGTGCGCGACAGTCTCGTCCGTTTGCCCTGGGCCAATCTGAAGGCCGCGGTCTTTGATGCCGCGACCCAATTCGCTTCCTTCGCCACCGGCGACCAGATCGAGCCGCAGGCCTGGATCCTCTATCCCGACATCCGCCGCGCCATCCCGCGCCAGCTCGACGCCTATATGCACAGCCGCCAGCAGGAGGACGAGATCGCCTTCGGCCCGATCAACATCGTCCATGAGCCTATCGGCTGGCTCGGACTCATCGGGATCGTTGCGGGACTCGTGCTCGCGATTCGCGCGCGCGCGCGGCGCCAGGCGATTCTCTTCGGCGTCGTTCTGACGGCGCTGATCGGCAACGCCGTCATCTGCGGCGTGATGTCGAACCCGCACAACCGTTATCAATCGCGGCTGATCTGGCTTCCGGTCTTCGCGCTTTGTCTGGCCGGCCCGCCGCGCGCCATCGCCTTCTTGCGAGCACCCCCAGAATCCGTCACTTAATGGGCGATGGCAGCACCGGTCCGCATCGCCCCCTCCATCCTGAGCGCCGATTTCGCGCGGCTGGGGGCCGAGATCGAGGCGGTGGAGAAGGCGGGCGCCGATCTCATCCATATCGATGTGATGGACGGCCATTTCGTGCCCAACATCACCATCGGCCCGGCGGTGGTGAAGGCGCTCAAGCCGCACGCCAAAAAGCCGCTCGACGTGCATCTGATGATCGCGCCCGTCGATCCCTATCTCGATGCCTTCGCCGAGGCGGGCGCCGACGGGATCACGGTCCATCCCGAAGCGGGGCCGCATATCCACCGCACGCTCCAGGCGATTCGCAAACTCGGCAGGAAGGCGGGCGTGGTGCTCAACCCGGGCACGCCGGTCGATGCGCTGGACAATGTCATGGACCTTGTCGATCTCATCCTCATCATGACGGTCAATCCGGGATTCGGCGGGCAGAGCTTCATCGAAAGCCAGCTCGCCAAGATCGCCGCCGCGCGCCAGCGCATCGCCGCCACCGGCCGCGACATCGCGCTCGAAGTGGATGGCGGCATCACGCCGGAAACGGCGCGAAAGGTGATCGCGGCAGGTGCCGATGTGCTCGTCGCGGGCACGGCGGTTTTCAAGGGCGGAGCCAATTCTTACGCTGCCAACATCGCTGCGTTACGGGGTTAAACCCGTGGCCGCGCGCGCGCCGAAGCGGCACCGCCCGCCTCTGAATCTGCTGCCGGAAATCCTCGGCGCGCTCTGGTGGCGCCTGATGGGGCCGTGGCGGCGCTTCTGGAGGCGAAGCTGGTTCTACCACGGCCTGCTGCGGGGCAAGCTCGCCGACCACATCGCCTTCCACCCTTACGACGCGCTGCCGCGCGCGCTCGAAAATGCCGATGCGCTGTTGAGAGCACGCTTCCGCTTCGGAGGCGAAACCGTTGATGTGAAAGACGGATCGATTTTCGATCATGCCGCGCCCAGCGCCGGCTGGGCCGAAGCTCTGCACGGTTTCAACTGGCTCGCTTCGCTCTCGGCGGCGGGCGGCGATCCGGCCCGCACGCTCGCCACCAATCTCATCACCCAATGGATCAAGCGCTACGCGCTCTATTCCGAACCGGCCTGGCTTCCCCATGTGGCGGGGCGCAGGCTGATCCATCTCTTCGCCCATAGCCGCTTCGTGCTCGCCAATTCCGACATGCTGTGGCGCTCGAAGCTTTTCGTCTCGATGCGCGAGCAGTCGCGGTGTTTGGCGCGCACCGCGGGCGAAGCGCCCGACGGGCTTCCCCGATTCGTGGCGGCGGCGGCGCATGCATTGTCCGGTGCCTGCCTCGACGATCAGCCCAAGCGTCTGGCGAC
>DATIZS010000162.1:0-12944 GCA_035516955.1 Rhizomicrobium sp. | reverse complement strand
GAGGATGCGATGGGCCACATCCGCTACCTCCTGTTCTATCTGGCGTGCGGGGTCATCGCGGCGCTGACGATGGGCTACATCCAGCCCCACTCCACGGTTCCCATGGTGGGGGCGTCGGGTGCCATTTCCGGCGTCTTGGCGGCCTATGTCCTGCTTTATCCAAGGGCGCGGGTCACCGTGGTGGTGCCCTTGGGCATCATCTTCTATCCGATGAAGATCAGCGCGGTGTGGGTGGTGGGCTTCTGGTTCGTGCTGCAGCTTCTGAGCGCGGCCCTCAACAATCCCGGCCAGCCGGGTGTCGCGTGGTGGGCCCATGTGGGCGGGTTCATCGTGGGAGGCGCGCTGACGCCCTTGTTCAAATCGGCGCATGTGCCGCTTTTCGGCGATGTCCGCCGCGGACCGTGGGGGTGACTCAGCGATCGGGCATCAGCTATCAGGGATCAGATAAGTGCCTGCCATCCCTTCTGATTCCTGATTCCTGATCCCTGATTCCCGTCACTGGCACGGCTTTCGCTCCGCCCCTGCCGTATCGGGGGAGCCGCGTGTCACAGCGAGACGGCTCACGCGGGACACGATTGACCGGACGAGGCGTCAGATGAAGCACAGGAACAGCCATTTGCTGGTGGGCTATTGGAGCCGGCTGCGCAAGGGCCACGGCCTTCCCGACCAGACCGATATCGATCCGCGCGCCATCAAGCGCATGCTGAGCCAGGTCTTCATCCTCGAAGCGTCCAATCCCTCGCGCCCCGTTTACCGCCTTGCCGGCACCTCGCTCTGCGAGCGCTTCGGCGGCGAGCTCAAGGGCGCCGATTTCCTCGCCCATTGGGAAGGCCAGAGCCGCAGCGCCCTCTTCGCGCTGTTGCGCCAGTCGCTGATGACGCGCCAGCCCGTCTGCATCTCCTCCATCGGCTCGACCATGGAATGCGCCATGGTGGAGCTCGAGACCGTGCTTGCGCCGGTGACCTTCGGCGATCCCGTGCCCACGCGCTTCATCGGCATGGTGCAGGTGCTGAGCGATCTTTCGCAGCTCGGCGGCCGGCCTATCGCCTTCGAGCGCCTCGTCGGGGCCCAGCTCATCCGCGAGAGCGAGCCGCTGCCTTCGAGCGAAATCCCGCCGCCGCCGCCCGGCGACGGTTTGCGCGTCCATCCCAGGGCGCCGCATCTGCGCCTCGTCGTCAACCGGGGGAACGGTTTCCGCTGCGAGATGGACGAGGCGATGGAGAATCTCGTCCGCGCGCTCGACATCGTGGCGGCGCCGGTGGCGAAGCTGGTTCGATAATTTCCCATTGTCATGGCCCGCGAATGCCGCCTCCGCTGAAGCTCCGGCGTGCCGAGCGAGACTCACTTGCCGCGTCGAAGCGTAGCGTAGACGGGCGGGCCACCCAGTTCTCGCTTCTCGGATGGTGCAGAACCCAACTGGGCGGCCCGCTACTCAGGCGGGTCGTGACAGTTTTGGTTATTACTTCGGCGGCGCCGAATTGATCGGCTGCAGCGGCGGCGTCGAGGGCTCGGTCGGATCGTCGACCGGATCGTTGTGCAGCAGCGTGCGGTTATATTGCTCGCGCTTGTCGCGTTCCTTCAGATACGGGATCTCGTATTTCTGGATCGTGTCGATATAGGCTTCGAACGCTTTTTCGTCTTCGGGCAGGCGCTGGTCGCAGCGTTCGGGCGCCAGATGCTGTTCTTCCTGGCACCACATGTCGAAATCGATTTCGGTGAGCTTGTATTCCGCGCGCGCCGGACTTGCGAGCGAAGCCGCGAGCGCGCACGCGCCCAATATCAAAAGCTGCCCGCCCCTCGTCATGAGGCCGATCATACAGACGAAACGCGAAGGAAGATAGGATGGCGCCAAAATTATTCGGCGCCAACATCATTCGGCGGCGGCGCGTTTTCCCGCTCCGTCTTCGGCGACGGCGACGCTTTCAGGCTGAAGGGCCGCGCGTCCGCGGATCGCGTCGGAAATTTTTTCCGCGATCATGATGGTGGGCGCATTCGTGTTGCCGGAAACTAACGCGGGCATGACGGAAGCATCGACCACGCGCAAACCTTCCACGCCGTAAACCTTTAGCTGTGTATCAACGACGGACATGTCGTCCTTGCCCATCTTTGCGGTGCCAACCGGGTGATAGATGGTCTCGGCGGTCTTGCGCACGAAGGCGTCGATCTGATCGTCTTTCTGCACATGCGCGCCGGGCATGAGTTCGGGCCCGCGATAGGGATCGAACGCGCTTTGCGCGAAAACCTCGCGCGCGATTCTGACGCCTTCGCGCAGCGCGCGGCGGTCTTCCTCGGCCTCCAGATAATTGGGCTGGATCAGCGGCGCGTCGGAAGGATTGGCCGATTTGAGAGAGATGTAGCCGCGGCTTTCGGGGCGCAACTGGCAGACATGCGCCATGAAGCCATGGCGGTCGGCCTTCCTGCGCGTGTGATCGAACATCAGGGCCGCGATGAAATGATATTGCAGGTCGGGCGTTTCGAGATCGGGCCGGCTCTTGAGGAACGCGCCCGATTCCAGTCCTTGTCCGGTCGCCAGTCCCTTGCCGGTCAGCAAGTATCGCAGGCCGGTCTTCATCGCGTTGAGCGGATTGGCCTGGCTGTAGAGCGTGATCGGCTGCGAACACTCATATTGGATCGAGCAGTCGAGATGATCCTGCAGATTCCGGCCGACGCCCTTCAGATCGCTGATGACGGCAATGCCGAAGCGCTTCAGCGTATCGCCGTCGCCGATGCCGGAAAGAAGCAGCGTCTGTGGTGTGTTCACCGCGCCGCCCGACAGGATCACTTCGTGTTTGGCGCGCGCCTGTTTCGTCTGTTTCTTCTGCACGAATTCCACGCCCACCGCGCGCTTGCCCTCGAACATCACGCGGCTGACGAGCGCATGGGATTCGATGGAGAGGTTCGGCCGCTCGAGCACCGGGCGCAAATAGGCGCTCGCGGCGCTCCAGCGTTTGCCCTGGTTGATGGTGAGCTGATAGGGCCCGAAACCTTCCTGCTGGAAGCCGTTGAAATCGGCGGTCTCGAGGAAACCCGCTTCGCGGCCCGCCTCGCGGAAGGCGCGGAAGAGCGGATTGGCGGAATGTCCGTTCGACACATGCAACGGTCCGTTTCCGCCGTGAAATGCGTCGCCGCCGTTTTCGTTGGTCTCGGCGCGCTTGAAATAGGGAAGCACGTCGGCGAACGACCAGCCTTCGCAGCCCATCTGCCGCCAGCGGTCGTAATCGCGCGCATGTCCGCGGATATAGATCATGCCGTTGATCGACGAGGATCCGCCCCAGCCTTTGCCGCGCGGCCAATAGAGGCTGCGCCCGTTCAGATGCTGCTGGCCTTCGGTGTTGTAATACCAATTGTGCTTGTTCTTGCGCCCGATGAGCTGGGGGATGCCGGCCGGCATATGGATGAAGGGAGAGTTGTCGCGCCCGCCCGCCTCGATCAAGAGCACCTCCACGGCGGGATCGGCGCTAAGGCGGTTGGCGAGCACGCAGCCGGCGCTGCCTGCGCCGACGATGATGTAGTCGTAGGCCTTCATTGCGATACCCTGGCGTTCCTCTTTCGCCAAAGTATCAGGGATCAGGCATCAGGTATCAGAAAATCTGATCCCCGATACCTGACGTCTGACCTTACGGAACCAGCGTGATCACCGAACGGCGGTTCTTGGCCTCGCGCACGCCGTCGCCGGTCTCGACCGCCAGATCGGTTTCGCCGACGCCCGAGGTCTCGACCGAGTCGGGCCGCGCGCCCATCTGGACCATCACTTCCTTGACCACCTTGGCGCGGCGCACCGACAGGCGCTGGTTGTAATCGGACGAGCCGGACGTGTCGGTGTGGCCGACGACCTTGATGTGGCTCTCTCCGCCCTTCCTCGCCGCGTCGATGGCGTTGGTGATGGTGGTGAGGTCTTCGGCCGTCAGCGTCCACGAGTCGAAATCGAAATAGACCGTGTATTCGCCGCCGGGCGCGGGCGCCGCTTCCGGCGCAGGCGCTGGCGCCGCTTCGGGAGCGGGCGCAGGTTCGGGTGCCGCTTCCGGCGGCGGCGCTTCGGGAGCGGCCGCCATCCCGCCCACATCCTGTTCCAGCCGCGCCAGCGACTGGTCGAGCGACTGGCGGCAGCGATGCGACGCGTTCATCTGCGAGTCCACGGTCGCATCGAGGATCCAGCAATCGTAATCGGCCTGCGCGCGGGCCGCGTCGGCGGGCGCCTTGTCGCGGCCCTGATCGAGCGCGGTCAAAAGACGCACGCGCATGTTCTGGGCGTCGGGATTGTCGTCGGGGGCGTCTTCGGGCTCGACGTCTTCGCCGTTGGCGGCATTGACCGCCTTCTGCGCGAAGGATTCGGCGAGGTCGGCCACGGAGTCGTCGACATCGCTGAGCGACATCGAGGCGCCCGCGTCGAACGAGGATCCGCCGCCATGGCCCACCGCGCCGAAGGAGCGGGCGAGATAGGCGTAGTCCCGGTAAAGCGCGGTCTGGAAGGCCGAGCCTTGCGGCGTGGTGTCGTTGAGATCGTCGAAGGCCGAGCCGCCGCAGCCCGCAAGCGCAAGCGCGCTCAGCAAAGCAGCGGCCACGGCCGCTCCGCGGGTGTGTCGCGAAGAGAATGCCATTGTGTTCAGTCCCCCTGATTGCGGGCCCGGAAAATCGCACGGGCCGCCGGTTCGGCGAGCGTTGTCGAACCTCCTATACCCCCAACGACCCCCAAACGTTAAGCCCCCGTTGATTTCCAACAAAAAGATAACGATTGCGCGGCCGCGTAAACCTCCTATTGACCCTCAATAGTCTAGAACAAGCGGCAGAAGCCGTCACACGGGGAGCCGGATCATGGCCGTTCCGGCACAGGCGATGAGTGAAGACCGGGAGGCTCTTGTGGCCCGCTCCAGGGCGGACCGCAGGCGTTACCGCCGGGTCAATGTCGATCTGCCCGGCCGCTTCTTCTTTCCCGCCGACGGCCGCGAGGGCGAGTGCCGGGTGGTCGACCTGTCGCCCGGCGGCGCCCAGATCGACAGTGGCTTCCTGCCCGAGCCCGAGGCCCAGATCATCCTCTATGTCGAGGGGTTCGGCCGCCTCGAAGGCCAGGTGACGCGCCCCGAAGGCGCCAATTTCGGCGTCATGTTCAACTGCTCGGCGCTCAAGCGCGAGCGCATCGCCGAACAGCTCATGCTTCTGATGAACCGCGGGCTGCTCGACGATGCGGTGATCCGCCGCCACGAACGCGCGCCCGCGCCCGGCATGGCGACCTTCACGCGCTCCAACGGCGATGTGGTGGCGTGCGAGGTGGTCGATCTGTCTCTCTCCGGCGTGTCGCTGAACACGCGCCTCCGCCCGCCGGTCGGCGAGACCGTGCTGATCGGCCAGATGGCGGGGCGCGTCGCGCGCCATCACGAACACGGCATCGCCATCGAATTCATGCGCGCGGCCAGCGAACCCACGCCGGCCGAACAGCGCCTGCGGCTCGCGGTGTCGAACTAGTTCAAGAAAACGGATCGAAGATTTCGTGGGAGACATCGGCAATGCCGAGGCTTGCGCGTTTCTTCTTGGACAAGCCTTGCGCGACCTGCCCATGCGCGCGCCTGAGATATTCGCGCAATTCGGATGCCTTCAGCGCATTGATGCGATCCATCGCCACCCAATGCGCGCGCGCGAGATAGGGACACGGGCGGATGCCGTCGATTTGCGTGAGGATTTGCGCGCTCGCTTGCCCCGCCTTGAACCACACGCCGTAGGGCCGGTTGCCGTCCAGCGGGATCATCGCGAACATCTTGCCGCCGACTTTGAAGACCCGAGAGTCGCCCCAGGGCGTGTGAAACGTCACGCCGGGCAGCGACATGCAAAATGCTTCGACATCGGCGTAGCGCATCAGTCCGTTTTTTCCGGAAGGCCGAGCGCGCGGCGCGCGCGTTCGTGATGGCGCGGCTTGACGTAACCGGAGACGAGGCCGATCGCCATGGCGAGCACCGCGGCATCGTCGGTGAAGCCGAGGCCCGCCACGAAATCGGGAATGGCATCGGTGGGGATCACGAAATAGGCGAGCGCCGCAAGCAGGATCGCCTTCACGCGGGAAGGCGTGGCGGGGTCGGTGGCACAGAAATACGCCGCCGCCAGTTCCTCGGCGAAGGGAACGCGGCCTGCCACGCGCAAGAGCTTCTTCCAGAAATTCTTCTCCACCGTGCGCTCGTTGCGCGCGATGACCGCGGGAAGCTGGACCGCCGATGGATCGGGAAAGCCGGGCATGGCCCCAATATCGGTTTCCGCGCGGGCCTTGAAAAGCCCTCGCGCCGCGGCCGACAATAAACCGCCGGAAACCGGGGATTTTCATGAGCGATCTCAGCGAGCAGATCCTGTCGCAGCAGCCTTTCCCGCGCCTGATGGGCATGGAGGTGATCGAGGCGGGAAAGGAGCGGGTGAGGGGAAGGCTCGCCGTGCGCCCCGATCTCTGCACGGCGGGGCATATCCTGCATGGCGGGGCGATCATGGCGTTCGCGGATTCGCTGGGCGCGATCGGCGCGTTCCTCAACCTGCCCGAAGGTGCCGGCACCACCACCATCGAGAGCAAGACCAATTTCATCGGCGCGGCGAAGGAGGGCTCTCTTGTCCTTGCGGAAGCGACGCCCATCCATATCGGGCGGCGAAGCTCGGTGTGGCAGACCAAGATCACCCGCGAAGACGGCAAGCTCGTCGCCATCGTGACGCAGACGCAGATGGTGTTGTGAGGCCAGGGCCAAGCGTCTAAGAGTCCGCCACGCTATTTCAGGGAAGGAAAAACCATGGAACTGAATTCGAAAATCGCGGCCGTCGTCACCGGCGGTGCATCGGGGCTGGGCGAAGCCACTTCGCGGGCGCTGGCGAAGCACGGCGTGAAAGTCGCCATCTTCGATCTCAACGCTAGCAAGGGCGAAGCGGTGGCGGGCGAAATCGGCGGCGTCTTCTGCCGCGTCGACGTGACGAACGAGGAAAGCGTCGAGGCCGGATTCAAGCAGGCGCGTGCAGCCCACGGCCAGGAGCGCATCCTTGTGAATTGCGCGGGCACCGGCAACGCCATCAAGACCGCATCGCGCGACAAGAAGACGGGCGAGATCCGCCGCTTCCCGACGCCCGCCTTCGATTTCATCGTGCAGATCAATCTCATCGGAACGTTCCGCTGCATCGCCATGTCGGCGCAAGGCATGTTGAGCCTCGATCCGCTGGAAGGGGGCGAGCGCGGCGCCATCGTCAATACCGCATCGGTCGCGGCGGAGGACGGGCAAGTGGGGCAGGCGGCCTATTCCGCATCCAAAGGCGGCGTCGTCGGCATGACGCTGCCCATCGCGCGCGATCTCGCGCAGGAAGGCATCCGCGTCAACACGATCCTTCCCGGCATCTTCAACACGCCGCTGCTGGCGGCCGCGCCCGAACAGGTGAAGCAGGCGCTAGGCGCGCAGGTGCCGTTCCCGCCGCGTCTGGGCGATCCGAAGGAATACGCCTCGCTCGCGCTGCAGATGATCACCAACGGCTATTTCAACGGCGAATGCGTGCGCCTCGACGGCGCGATTCGAATGGCGCCGCGCTAATTTCTCCCCCCGCTTGCGGGGGGAGTGCCGCGAAGCGGCGAGGGGGGGTGAGTCAATTCCACTTACCCCTTCCGTCTCACGCGCTTCGCTCGTGAGACACCTCCCCCGTAAACGGGGGAGGAAGATCACAGCGCCGCCAGTTCGTGGATCTGCGAATTCGCGAGCGTCAGCTTGGCGATGGAGAGATCGCCCGAGCGTTCGAGCTCGGCGAGGAATTCGCGCGTGCGGCCGAGCATGTCGGCATGCGCTTCGGCCCAGGCCGCGACCGCTTCGGCGCCTTGCTCGCGCGTGCCGGCGGTCGCGAATTTGGCGAGCACCTGCGCCGCCAGCGCGCGCTGGCCGGCGAAGAGATCGTCGGCGATGCGCCGGATCGCGAGCCTGTCCCAATGGCCGCTGGCGGTGATGCGTCCGGCGAGCCCGCGCAAACGGTCGAGCCCCACGACATTGCCGACCGCGAAATAGGCGCCCGCCACGAGATCGACGGCGAATCCGCTGTCATGGGCGAGCTTGGCGATTTCGGGCGCGGCGCCCAGCAGCGGCAGCACGGCGACATCCTCGGCCAATTCGAGCGGCGCACCGGATTTTTGCAGCTCGGTGATGCGCGCTTCGGTCGCCTGCGCATCATAGGGCGAAACGAGCGAGGCGAACGTGCCGCGTAAGGAATCCACCGCCGCGCGATAGCGCGCCACGCTGTCGGCGAGATCGGCCTTGGCCGGAACATTGACGACGAACCACAGGCCCAGCCGCCTCAGAAGCTCGGCGATATCGCCATACATGCCGGTCTGGATGCCGGCCGCGACCTTGAGATCGAGCGCATCGATGCGCGATTTGAGGCCCGACAATCCGAACGCGCCGTCGGCGAGCACGAAGGCGCGCGTGACGGCCGATGCGGGCGCGCCGGAAATCTCCTTCATGCGATGGACGAATACCGGCCCCGCGAGATTGACGATGTGATTGCACAGCACGTCGGTGACGATCTCGCGCCTCAGGCGATGGTTTTCCATCTCGTGGCGGAATTTCCGCGCCGCGGCCCTCGGGAAATAGCTCTCGAGTTCGGCCGCGAAATGGGGATCGTCGGGCAATTCGCTCGCCTGAATCTCGGCGGCGAGATCGAGCTTGGCGTAAGCGAGCAGCACCGCGAGTTCGGGGCGCGTCAGGCCCTCGTTCGAAAGCGCGCGCTTGCGCAAGGCCTCGTCGTCGGGAAGGAATTCGACCGCACGGTCGAGCTTGCCGCGCCGTTCCAGATCGCGGATGAAGCGGCCATGCGCGTCGAGGTCCTTCACGCCCCGCGATTGCGCCACCGACAGCGCCAGCGTCTGGTCGTAATTGTCCGCGAGAACATGCGCCGCCACATCGTTCGTCATCTCGGCGAGCAATTGATCGCGCGCGTCTTCGGATAGTTCGCCCCGGCGCAACGGTCCGCTGAACAGGATCTTCAGATTGACTTCGTGGTCGGAGGTGTCCACGCCTGCCGAATTGTCGATGGCATCGGTGTTGATGCGCCCGCCGCTAAGCGCATATTCGACGCGGCCGAGTTGCGTGACGCCCAGATTTGCGCCTTCGCCGACGACTTTCGCGCGCACCTCGCTGCCGTTGATGCGCACCGCATCGTTGGCGCGGTCGCCGACATCGAGATTGCTCTGGCTTTCGGATTTGATGAAGGTGCCGATGCCGCCGAACCACAGAAGATCGGTTTCCGATTTGAGCAATGCCTTGATCATTTCGGCCGGCGAGACTTTGTCTTTCGCGAGCCCCGTGATCGCCTTCACCTCGGCCGAGAGCGCGATCTCCTTCGCCGTGCGCGGGAAAACGCCGCCGCCTTTGGAAATGAGCGCTTTGTTGTAATCGTCCCAGCTCGAACGCGGCAGGTCGAACATGCGCTTGCGCTCGGCGAAGGATTTTTCCGCGTCCGGATCGGGATCGATGAAGATGTGGCGGTGATCGAACGCCGCGATCAGCCGCGTTTCCTTCGAAAGCAGCATGCCATTGCCGAACACGTCGCCCGACATGTCGCCCACGCCGATGACGCGGAACGGCGCGCTCTGGATATCGCGGCCCATCTCGCGGAAATGGCGTTTCACCGCTTCCCAGGCGCCGCGCGCGGTGATGCCCATCTTCTTGTGGTCGTAGCCGTGGCTGCCGCCGCTCGCAAACGCATCGCCGAGCCAGAAGCCGCGCGCTTGCGCGATCGCATTGGCGATATCGGAGAAGGTCGCGGTTCCTTTGTCCGCTGCCACCACGAGATAGGGATCGTCGCCGTCGAAGCGCACCACATGTGTGGGCGGCACGATCGAGCCGTCGTGATGGATGTTGTCGGTGAGATCGAGGAGCGCATTGATGAACATTCTGTAGGCGGCGATGCCCGCCTCCTGCACCTCTTCGCGCGTGCCGCTCGCCGGCAATTGCTTGGGATAGAAGCCGCCCTTCGCGCCCACCGGCACGATCACGGCATTCTTCACCTGCTGCGCCTTCACGAGGCCCAGAATCTCGGTGCGGAAATCCTCGCGCCGGTCGCTCCATCTGATGCCGCCGCGTGCGACCTTGCCGAAGCGCAAATGCACGCCTTCCACCATCGGCGAATAGACGAAGATCTCGACCAGCGGGCGCGGCGCGGGAAGATCGTCGAGCTTCTGGCTGTCGAGCTTGATGGCGATATAGGGCTTCGCCGCGCCGTCCTGCCAGAAATTCGTGCGCAGCACGCAATCGATCACATTGAGCAGGCGGCGGATGATGCGGTCGTCGTCGAGCGAGGGAACATTGTTGAGCGCCGCATGGATGCGCGCGCGCAAGGTCTCGGCATGGGCCGCGAAACCGTCGCGCGCATCGGGATTGTGCAGCGTGTGAAAAAGTTCGACCAGAAGCCCCGCGATATCGGGATTGCGTGCCAGCGCCTGCTCCACATAATCCTGGCTGAAGGCGAAGCCGGCCTGTTTGAGATATTTGGCGCACAGGCGCAGGATCGCCACGTCGCGCCACACGAGCCCCGCGCCGATCACCAGCCGGTTGAACCCGTCGCTTTCGGCCGCCCCCGTCATGATGGCGTGGAAAGCGTCCTGCAAACGGTCCTTGATGTCGGAAAGATCGGCCGCGGCCTCGTCGCTGCGCTCCATCAGGAAATCGAGCACCGCGCCGTCGCCGCGCCAGCCCGCGCCCGCTTCGAGGCTGACGGGATAGGAATCCTCCGCGATCACGCGCAGGCCCAGATTCTCGAACACCGGCAGCGACGCCGAAAGCGGCAGCACGCCGCCCAGAAGATAAAGCTTCAGCCTGAGCGCATTGTGGGCGTCGCGCGCATAGCGATAGGCGCGCGCTTCGATCCTGGGCTCGCGCGTGCGTGCGGCGAGCGCATCGAGTTCGGCAAGATCGCGCACGGCTTCTTCCGGCGTGAAGGCATCGCGATAACGCGCCGGAAAGGCCGCGGCATGGCGCGCGAAGAGCCTTAAACCCTCGGCTTCGCCATGGGTCGCCATCAGCGCGTCGGAGAAACCGTCTTCCCAGGTGCGGATGGCGTCGCGGATTTCGCCTTCGAGCGCGCGCACGTCGACTTCGGGCCGCGCGCCTTCGTTGCGGCCCACGATGTAATGGATGCGCACGAGCGTCGATTCGTCGAGCAAGGGCGTCGCCGCCGACATGCGCCCGTTGAGCGCCCTCGCCAGGATGGCGTGGATGTTCTCGCGCACGCGCGTGTCGTAGCGGTCGCGCGGCACGAAGACGAGGGCGGAGACGAAACGGTCGAAGCGGTCGAAGCGCAGGAACACGCGCACTTTCGGCCGTTCGCCCAGCCGCAATATGCCGAGCGCGATATGGAAAAGCTCGTCTTCCGAAACCTGGAAAAGATCGTCGCGCGGATAATTGTCGAGGATATGGGCGAGCGCCTTGCCGTCATGGCTGTCGGCGGCGAGGCCAGCGCGCTCGCGCACATGGCGCACTTTCAGCCGCAGGAGCGGGATGTCGCCGGGCCGGCGCGAATAGGCGCCCGAGGTGAAGAGGCCAACGAAGCGCCGCTCGCCGGTGAGCCGGCCCGCCGCGTCGAACATCTTCACGCCGATGTAATCCATGTGCACGCGGCGATGCACGCGGGCGCGCTCGTTGGATTTGGTGATGATGAGGGGCGAAGGCTGCGTCAGGAAGGCGCGCACCTCGGGCGTCAGCGTGGCGCGGTCTTCGCCGCGGCGGATCACGCGGGCCTCGACGTCGCTCAGAACGCCGAGCCCGGATTCGGCGATCGGCTCCAGCTTTCCGCCATTGGTTTCGATATAGGCGTAATCGCGCGCGCCGAGGAAGGTGAAGTGATTGTCCGAAAACCATTCGAGGAAGGCCACGCTTTCGTTCAGCTCCTCGTCGGTGACATGGGGCGGATTGGAGACGAGCTCGCCGATGGTCGCCTTCAGATGGGCGAGCATCTTGCGCCAGTCGCGCACGGCAAGGCGCACCTTGCCGAAGGTGACATGCGCGCCTTCGATCAGCGCGCGCCGCTTGTCCTCGGCCAGCATCGCATCGAGCACGAGCACGATCACGCTTTCGCGGAAGGCAGCACCTGCCGCTCCGCGCACGCCTTCGCCGTCGCGCGTGACCGTCATGACGGGATGATAGAGGGCCAGGATGCGCGCGCCCTGTTCGTTGGCCTCGCCGATCAGCGAGTCGAAGAGGAACGGCATGTCGTCATTGACGGCGATGAGGATGAGTTCGCCGCGCGTTTCCTCGCCGGTTTCGGCGCGGAATTCGCGGATGGCGACCAAGGTCTCGCCCTGCTTGCGCCGCCGCGTCTCGTCGAAGACGAGGCGGGCAAGGGCTGCGAGCGAGGCGGGCGCCAGGCGGTTGACGTCGTCGGGCGGCGCGCCGCGATAGAGCGACTGGAAGAAATCGGTCACGCCCGGTTCGGAGGCTTTGAGGAGTTTGAGGGCGGCGTCGAGGCGGGCGGCCGCGCGTGCGTCGTCGTCGGGCAAGGATGTTTCGCCGATGGAAGCAGGATTGAGCGTCATGGGGAGCTCACGCCCGGAATGCCCCGCGACCTTAGCCGCTGCTCGCAATTATAGCGTTAACAATGGAGAGGCCAACGCGCCCTCGTTGAATTTTGGGAGGAAATTCAGGCCGGTTGGGCGCGGGATTGGGCCATCCGCGCGGCCAGCAGGATGGCGCCCGCAACCGCTGCCGATGCCGCCAGAACCAGAAGCCCCGCAAGGCTGGCGCCCGGCAGCGGCCTCACGATGCAGGCGAGCGCCGAAAGCGCCGCCGCCGGTCCGAGGAAGGCGAGCGCGATGTTGCGGTCGCGCAGCAGGAACGCAAATCCCGCCGCCGTGATGGCCGCATAGCTCACGGCCGAGAACGGAATGAGCGTGGGCAGGATCAGGAATGCGCCCGCGCCCCAGGCGAAGCCGAGATAGACGGTGATGGCCGTCAGATCCT
>DATIZS010000161.1:0-3356 GCA_035516955.1 Rhizomicrobium sp. | reverse complement strand
GTCCTGATCCCAGAAGAATTTCGCATCCGACAGCCGCGCCCGCAGCACGCGCTCATTACCGGCCACGATCTCCGCGCCGCCGTCGCTCGCGACCATGTTGGAGACGAGCGCGAAGCGGTTCGCGAGTTGGCCGTCATCCTTCGAGGCCCGCTGCGCGGGCGCCTCAGGATGACGATTGTCTCCACTCGCGTCATGGTGAGGTGGCTGCGAAGCAGCCCTCGAACCATGACGCAACGCGAAATATTTCTGATGCGTGCGCATCGAGGTTTGCAGGATTTCGCCCGGCACATCCATGAACTGGTCTTCGATCTTGCCCACCAGCACCACCGGCCATTCGGCGAGGCCCGCGACTTCTTCCAGCAATCCTTCATCCTCGATCAGTTCGAGGCCGAGCGCGAAGGCGCGCTGCTTGGCATCGTGCAGGATGATGTCCTTGCGCTCGCCCGCATCGACGAAGACGTGGGCGGCGCGCAGCTTCTTTTCGTAATCCTCGAAATGGCGCGCTTCGATGACGAGCTCGGAAAGGAAGCGGTGGCCGAGCGTTTTGTTGCCGCTTCGGATGCCGGCGAATTCGAAGGGCACGATCTCGCCATCGAAGGTGCAGAGGATCGAATGCAGCGGGCGCACCCAGCGCTGGGTTCCGCCCGCGGGAAAGCGCATGGATTTCGGCCAGGGCAATTTCGCGAAAGTTTCGGGCAAAGATTCCGCCAGCACGTCCGCCGTCGCGCGGCCCTTGCGCGAAATCACGGCGACATAGAATTCGCCCTTGCCGTCGTCGCGCTTTTCGCATTGATCGAGCGTGATGCCCGCCGAGCGCAGAAATCCTTCAATGGCTTTTTCGTTGGCGTTGGTGCGCGGACCTTTCTTTTCTTCCGAAACGTCGGGCTGTTTGGCCGGCAATCCGGTGATCGCGAGCGTCAGCCGGCGCGGACCGGCGAATGATTTCACGCCCTCGAACATCAGCCCGCGATCCGACAGGCTGCCGACGACGAGGCGCTCCAGATCCTTCGCCGCCTGCGCCTGCATGCGCGCGGGGATTTCTTCGGAAAAAAGTTCGAGGAGCAGGTCAGGCATGGTTGCTCCCCTCTGTACCCAAATTCGTCATGGCCCGGCTTGTCCGGGCCATCCAATTTATCGTTTTCAAGAAAATTGGATCGCCCGCATGAAGCGGGCGATGATGGAAGTGGCGGGCGGAATAAGCGCGATCCATCAGCCATACCTCGGCTTATATTCGCCCATCGGCGACGCAAGCCACGCTTCGCAACATGCCTTCGCCAGCGCGCGCACGCGGGCGATATAGGCCGCGCGCTCCGTCACCGAAATCACGCCGCGCGCATCCAGCAAATTGAACGCATGGCTCGCCTTGATGCACTGGTCGTAAGCCGGCAGCGCCAGTTTCGCCGCGATCAGCGATTTGCATTCCTTTTCGGCGTCTTCGAAATGGCGGAAGAGCGTGGCGGTGTCGGCGCGTTCGAAATTGTAGGCCGAGAATTCCTTTTCGCTCTGGTGGAACACTTCGCCGTAGCGGAAATCCTCGTTGAAGGCGAGGTCGTAGACGAACTCCACATTCTGCACATACATCGCAAGGCGTTCGAGCCCGTAAGTGATCTCGGCCGAAACGGGATCGCAATCGATGCCGCCCACCTGCTGGAAATAGGTGAATTGCGTGATCTCCATCCCGTCGCACCACACTTCCCAGCCCAGCCCCCAGGCGCCGAGCGTCGGGCTCTCCCAATCGTCTTCCACGAAGCGGATGTCGTGCAGCGCGGGGTCGAGCCCGATCGCCCGGATCGAACCCAGATAAAGATCGAGCACGTCGGACGGCGCGGGCTTCACGATCACCTGATATTGGTAATAGTGCTGCAGCCGGTTCGGGTTTTCGCCGTAGCGGCCGTCCTTGGGCCGCCGCGAAGGCTGCACATAGGCCGCCCGCCAGGGCCGGGGGCCGAGCGCGCGAAGGGTCGTGGCGGGATGAAAGGTGCCAGCGCCCATCTCCATGTCGTAAGGCTGGAGAATAAGGCAGCCCTGCGCCGCCCAGTAATCCTGCAGCGTCAGGATGAGGTCCTGAAATGTGGAGGGCTTCTTCACGCGAATCCCGCTTTTCCCCGAAGCGGGCGGAACCTACAGGCGCCTTGCCCCCGCGACAAGGACGGCCAATCCCGTCCAACAATTGCGGTAAGGGAAACTTCGAATACCGCGCGCCCGTTTCTTGCGGTTCCATGGCACGGGAATGAGACGGGAGACCGACATGACCATCCGCTCTTCGAAACCGGCGCAAGGACAATGCGTCGTCATCCCGTTTCCCGTCGAGCGCCTGCGCAAATTCGAATGCAGCTATGACGGCGAGGCGGAGATCCATTCGCCCGCGCGCGAACGCGCGATGCCGGCCTGGTGGCTTCTCTCCTTCACGCTGGCGTCTCTGACGTTGTGGATGTGGATTGCCAGCCGATTGATCTGAGCCCGCGCAGGATGGCGTCGGCTTCTTGCGTATAGCGCCCGTCATTTTCGTGCAGCACGATCCCGTGCAGGAAGGACAGCCGCGCGCGCGAGCCTTTGCGGATACGCAGGATCACGCGTTTGGCCTCGGCGCCGGCTTTCGGCCAGAGCGGGATCACGCTCGCGCCGCGATGGGGAACCGCGTTCAGCGCCTCGCCCAATCGGCCCGCGGAAAGAATCGCGGTGAAGCTGCCGTCGCTTTTGGTGCGTTTGAGCCCTGCGCGCAGCCAATCGGCCAGGCGTCCCTCGTCGGCGAGCGCGCGCGCGCGTCCCTCGTCGGGCGAGCGTTCGCCTTCGTGGAACGGGGGATTGCACATCACATGATCGAAATCGCGTTTGGGTTGATCCAGCGCATCGCCCGCGACGAAGCGCACGCGATTCTGCATGCGGTTGGCGGCGGCATTCTCGCTGGCGAGAGCGGCCAGCGCGGAATCGATTTCGATTCCCGTAATGGCACAGCCGGGAATGCGCGCGGCAAGACAGAGGCTCGCGGTGCCCGCGCCCGATCCCAGTTCGAGGATTTCGTCGCCCTCTTTGGCCTCGATGGCGGCGGCCAGCATCACCGCATCCAGCCCTGCGCGAAATCCGCTCACCGGCTGGCGCACGATCACGCGCCCGCCCAGAAAGCGATCCTCGCTATAGGCAATCGTCACGCCCATTCCGGCTTGGCGGCGAGCGCCTCGCGCAGGATGGCGCGCGCGCGCGTTTCGTCGGAATCGTCCACCATCAGCCGGCGCGGCAAAATGACCATGCTGCCGTCGAGCACGCTCATATGGCCGTCAAACACGACCGACGCTATTCCGGCGTCGTTGAGAACGGCTTCCGCGAAGCTCAGTTCCACCGGATCGTTGGTCTTGAGG
>DATIZS010000160.1:0-3258 GCA_035516955.1 Rhizomicrobium sp. | reverse complement strand
CCCCACATCGATGCCGTTATATTTGACCTTGGTGCCGTCGCCCAGTCCCGTCACGGGGCCGGTGAAATAGGTCTGGTAATAGGTGAATTCCTGGCTGTATTGCGCGCCCGTGACCCACAGAAGCGACACCACCAGTCCCAGAATCAGCACCATCACGAAGGCGCCGACCGCGACGTAATTTGCGTTGGTTTCCATCACTTCCCTCCTAGACGCTCAGCGCCGCGCGGCCGCGAGGCCCTGCAAAATATTCCTGAATCCAGGGATCGTCGTCGTGGACCAGCGTCGCGACGGTTCCGATCTTGATCTTCTTGCCCACGAGCACCGCGATGCGGTCGGTGGTGGCGCGCAGCGTGTCGATGTCGTGCGTCACCATGAAGACGGTGAGGCCGAGGCTCTGCTGCAGGCCGCGCACGAGCTCGTCGAAATGCGATGCCGAGATCGGATCGAGCCCGGCCGTGGGCTCGTCGAGGAAGACGAGATCGGGATCGAGCGCGAGCGCACGCGCAAGGCCCGCGCGCTTTCGCATGCCCCCCGATAGCTCGCTCGGGAATTTGCGCCCCGCATCCGGCGGCAATCCGACCATCGAAATCTTCATCGCCGCCACTTCGTTCATCAGCTTCTGGGACATTTTGGTGTAGCGGCGCATCGGCACCTGGATATTCTCGGTCACGGTCTGCGAGCTGAACAGCGCGCCTTCCTGGAAGAGCACGCCCCAGCGCAATTGCAGCGCGCGCAAATCCTGCGGCGCGAGCTCGGAGGTTTCCGCGCCGAACACCTTGATGCTTCCGGCCTTGGGCTTGTTGAGGCCGACGATGGAACGCAGCAGAACCGATTTGCCCGTGCCCGAGCCGCCGACAACGCCCATCACCTCGCCCGGCATCACATCCAGATCGAGCTGATCGTGGATGAGATTGCCGCCGAGCTCGTTGACGAGGCCGCGCACGCGGATGACGGGCGTTTTCGCGCGGTCGCTCATATGCCGATCACCGAGAAGAAAATCGAAAAGCCCGCATCGAACACGATCACGAGGAAGATGGATTCCACCACCGAGCGCGTGGTGAGCTTGCCGACGGAGGCGGCGTTGCGCTCCACGCGCAATCCTTCGTAGCAGCCGACCAATCCGATGATGACCGCGAAGACCGGCGCCTTGATGAGACCGACCAGCAGCGTCTGCCAGGTCACGGCCTCCTGCAGCTGGTTGAGGAACACCGGAATCGTGATGCCGAGATCGAAATAACACATCACCGCGCCGCCGATGATGCCCATCGCGCCGGCATAGAAAGTCAGCAGCGGGAGCGATACGACGAGGCCCAAGACGCGCGGCACCACCAGCACCTCGGCGATGTTGAGGCCCAGCGTCTGCATGGCGTCGATTTCCTCGTTGACGCGCATGGTGCCGATCTGGGCGGTGAAGGCGGAACCCGAGCGGCCCGCGACGATGATCGCCGCGATCAGCCCGCCGATCTCGCGCAACACCGAAACGCCCAGAAGATTGATCGTGAAAATCTCCGCGCCGAAGCGGCGTAGCTGATCGGCGCCCTGATAGGCGATGACGACGCCGAGCAGGAAGGAGAGCAGGCCCAATATGGGAAGCGCGGTCAGCCCCGTTTCCTCGATCTGGTGGATCAGCGCCGGAAAGGGCAATTCGCGTTTGGGCGAGGTGACGGCTTCGAGATTCTCCACCGTGATCTGGCCCAAAAAACTCAGAAGCCCGTAACCCTGCTGAAGCACATGGACGGTCGCGCGGCCGATGCGCTCCAGATATTCCCTGAGATTGCGCGGCCCGCGCGGACCATGGATGAGCGCCTCGGCCTTGGCGCGGTCCATATTCTCCATCAGCGGGCGGTATTGATCGGGCAAGGTGAATTGGGTGACGCGCAGGCCGGCGTCTTCCATCGCGTGCTTGGTGCGCAGCAGGAGCCAGCCGCCGGCGCTGTCGAGTTTCTGGATCGTAGAGCCGTCGATGGCGCCTTCGCGGGCGCCGGCGAAATGGAGCCCCTGCAACTCGTGGTCGAGGCGGGGGACTTCGGGCACGATCCAGTCGCCGCCCGCGATCAGCTTCACGCCGACGCCGCGCCGCTCCAGCGACAGTGTCGCCGGATGTTCAGCCTCGACGACTGGCAGAATATTGCGCATCCCGCCTCATATATTAATGAAGCCCTACCAAACCGGCAATCGCCCGCCTTGCCCGGGCCTGCGGCAATGCTATCAAGGCGGGAATCCCAAGCGGTATGCGGTCAAAATGAGCCGGCTCCACACGGCGGTCTGCGATCTTCTCGGCTGCGATTATCCGGTCATGGCGGCGGGCATGGGCGGGCCGTCGCGGTCCGAGCTCGTGGCGGCGGTGACGGAAGCGGGCGGCTTCGGATTTCTCGGCATGGTGCGCGAGACGCCCCGGCGCATCCAGACCGAGATCGAACGCGTTCGCGCCCGCACAAAGCGGAATTTCGGTGTCAACATCATTCCCGCCGCCACGCCGCCCGATGTGCTCGAAGCCCAGCTCGAAACGATCCTGGCGCTGAAGCCTTTCGCGGTCGCGCTCTTCTGGGACGTGGCGCGCGATGCGATCGCCCGATTGCGCGATGCGGGCATTCTTGTCGTGCATCAGGTGGGATCCGCGGAGGAAGCGGCGCAGGCGCAGGACGCGGGTGCCGAAGTGCTGATCGCGCAAGGCATCGAGGCGGGCGGCCATGTGCGGGCGCGAATGCCGCTGCGCGAAACATTGAAGGAGGTCGTCGCCATCGCGCGCGTGCCGGTTCTCGCAAGCGGCGGGATCGCCGGCGGCAAGGGCGTGGCGGAGGTTCTGCGGGCGGGCGCGCAAGGCGCGGTTCTGGGAACGGCGTTCCTGGCGACGGAGGAATCCTTCGCGCACGACTATCACAAAAAGCGCATCGCGCAGGCGCGCGAAGGCGACACCGTTTACACGCAGGCGTTCCATATCAACTGGCCGCAAGGCGCCTATGTGCGCGTGCTCGCCAACAGCGTGACGCATGGTGGGCGCGGCGATCCCTTCGACGGCAGGCGCGAGGTGATCGGGCAGGAAAAATCCCGGCCGATCTATCTCTTCTCGACCGATTCCCCTTTGCGCGACATGACGGGCGATTTCGAGGCCATGGCGCTTTATGCGGGCGAAGGCATTGCCGCGATCAACGACATCGTTCCCGCCGCCGAGCGGCTCCGGCGCATCGTCACCGAAGCGGAAGATGCGCTGGGCGGCGCTTAGAGTTTTTGGATTATCCCCAATCGTCATGGCCGCCC
>DATIZS010000159.1:0-6803 GCA_035516955.1 Rhizomicrobium sp. | reverse complement strand
TCGTGCGCGTGGAGCAGGCCAAAGGCACGCTCGCCGGCGTGATCGTGCAATTCGGCGGTCAGACGCCGCTCAAGCTCGCGAACAGGCTCACCGAAGAAGGCATTCCGCTGCTCGGCACATCCGCCGATGCCATCGATCTCGCCGAAGACCGCAAACGCTTCCAGATTCTGCTCAACGAACTCCACCTGAAGCAGCCGCGCAACGCCACCGCCATGACGGCGGAGGAAACCGTCGCGGCCGCGGCGGAGATCGGCTATCCCGTGATCCTGCGCCCGTCTTACGTGCTCGGCGGGCGCGGCATGGTGGTCGTGCCGGACGAACCCACGCTCAAATCCACCGTGCAATCGGGCGAGCTTTTCCGCATCTCCGGCGACAATCCCGTGCTGATCGACGCCTTCCTGCATCACGCCACCGAAATCGACGTCGATGCGATCTGCGATGCCAAAGGCGATGTCTTCATCGCGGGCATCATGGAGCATATCGAGGAAGCGGGCGTGCATTCCGGCGACTCCGCTTGCGCGATTCCGCCCCATTCGCTCGCGAAGGAAACCATCGCCGAACTCGAACGCCAGACGATTGCGCTGGCGCGCGCGCTCGAAGTGCGCGGGCTGATGAATGTGCAATATGCCGTGCAAGACGGTGAAATATATGTGCTGGAAGTGAATCCGCGCGCCAGCCGCACCGTGCCTTTCGTCGCCAAGGCCATCGGCATTCCGGTCGCGGCCATCGCCGCGCGCGTGATGGCGGGCGAAGCGCTTTCGTCGTTCGATCTCACGCCGTCGCAGCACAAGCACGTCGCGGTGAAGGAAGCGGTGCTGCCCTTCGCGCGCTTTCCCGGCGTCGATACGATCCTCGGGCCCGAAATGCGCTCGACCGGCGAAGTCATGGGGCTGGACGAGAATTTCGGCCGCGCCTTCGCCAAGAGCCAGATCGGCGCAGGGCTGAAACTTCCGCTCAGCGGCACCGCCTTCGTCTCCGTCAAAGACGCCGACAAGGGCTTCGCGCTCGCGCCGGTGAAATCGCTCATCGACATGGGCTTCGAGGTGATCGCCACGCGCGGCACCGCGCGTTTCTTCGAGGAGAACGGTCTCAAGGTCAAACTCGTCAACAAGGTGCTCGAAGGCCGCCCCCATATCGTCGACGCGCTGAAGAACGGCGATGTGCAGCTCGTCTTCAACACCACCGAGGGCGCGCAGGCGCTGGGCGACTCGCTTTCCATCCGGCGCACGGCGCTGCAGATGAAAGTCCCCTATTACACGACCATGGCGGGGGCGGCCGCGGTCACGCAGGCAATTGCCGCACTCCGGGCCGGTTCTCTTGAAGTCGCACCGCTGCAGTCATACAGTTGACACAGCACGCAGCCTGCGAGGGATTGAAAAGTCCAGGCTTTACAAGGTCTTAAGGTACAGAACCCATCCTTGCCTATCCGGTTCGGCGCGAAGGCCCGCCGGAGGGAGAGGGTTTTGCCCCTGTTGGGATTTGAAGGATTATGGAACGCATTCCGATGACGGCGGAGGGTTACAAGGCCCTCGAAGACGAGATCAATCACCTGAAGACGGTCGAGCGTCCGAGCGTGATCAAGATGATCGCCGAAGCGCGCGCCCATGGCGATCTTTCCGAGAACGCGGAATATCACGCGGCCAAGGAGCGCCAGGGCTTCATCGAAGGCCGCGTCATGGAGCTTGAGGACAAGCTCGGCCGCGCCGATGTCATCGATGTCTCCAAGCTCTCGGGCTCGACGGTGAAATTCGGCGCGACCGTCACGCTGGTCGATGAGGATACCGACGAGCGGCGCAAATATCAGATCGTCGGCGATCTCGAAGCCGACGCGAAGAAGGGCCGCATTTCGATTTCCTCTCCCATCGCGCGCGCGCTGATCGGCAAGGGCAAGGGCGACACGGTCGAAGTCGCCGCCCCCGGCGGAGCGCGGAGTTACGAGATTCTCAAAGTCGAGTTTGTTTGAGTTTCGCTCCATGTAAACAACAACACTCCGTCATGGCCGGCCCCGAGCCGGCCATCCATACCCTCCGTTCAGACAGTGTCTATGGATGGCCGGGACAAGCCCGGCCATGACGATGGTGCTCACGGCCGCCGCGCGATACTCGCCCCGATCTGCGCCACTTCGGTAAACGCGCCGCCGGGCGAGAGGCGCGCCAGTTCCGCGCGCAGATCATCCTCGAAGGCGGCGCGGCGCGCCCCCAGCTTTTCCGGCGAGGTGGCGGACAACGACAGTGCGCGCCCGATGATCTCGTCGATCGAAAGCGGGTTGCGCACGAAGATGCTCGTCTCCTCGACCTGCGAAAACGGCGAATCGAGCAGCAGCGACTCATGGCTGCGATATTCGGGATCGCGCCGCCGCTTGCGCCATTGGCTGTATTCGGCGCCGTAGCGCGAGCCGATCTCGCGCACCGCCTCGCGCCATTTGTTTTCCACCGTATCGGGATGGTGATCGGTGAAGATCGCCACCGCCCCGTCGCGCACCACGATCTGGTCGAGAATCTCGAGCGTCTCCTTCCGGTCCATCCAGTGGAACGAGCGGCCCATCGCCACGAGCTTGAAGCGGCCCGAGCCTTCGTGCAGGTCGAAGGACGAACCCTGCCGGAAATCGACCACGACGGCGGCCTCGCGCGCGGCCTCGCGCGCCGCGGCCAGCATGTCGGGCTCCGGATCCATGCCCCGCACCCGCATCTGGGCCTTGGCGAAGGGAATCGCCAGAAGCCCCGGCCCGCAGCCGAGATCGAGCACCGCATCGCCCCATTGCAGGCCCGCGCGCTCGATCACCCGCTCGATCAACAGATCGGGATAGCCCAGCCGGTAGCGGGCGTAATAGGGCACGGTGGTGCGGAACAGGCGGGGCTCGAAACGCGATTCGTCCATGTGGCGGCTTTGCATGGCTAACTCTGGCACTATACTAGACGACGGTACCGAAAGCGGGAAAGCGTGAATGGCAACCGTCGCACTTGTCGATGACGACAAGAATATACTGACCTCGGTCAGCATGCTCCTGGAGCAGGAGGGTTACCACGTCCGCACCTTTTCGGACGGCGCCGCCGCCCTGACCGCGCTTTCCGCGAGCCCGCCCGATCTCGCCATCCTCGACATCAAGATGCCGCGCATGGACGGGCTCGAATTGCTGCGCCGCCTGCGCCAGAACGCCGATCTGCCTGTCATCTTTTTAACCTCCAAGGACGAAGAGATCGACGAGCTGATGGGGCTGAACGCCGGCGCCGACGATTACATCCGCAAACCCTTTTCCCAGCGCCTTCTCCTGGAGCGGGTGAAGGCGGTGCTGCGCCGCGCCGAAGGCAACAAGGCGGGGGCGCCCGCCGGCGAGCCCAAGAAGGAGGCGCTGGTGCGCGGCAAGCTCGCGCTCGACCCACAGCGCCACGAATGCACCTGGGACTCCAGGCCCGTCCGCCTCACTGTGACCGAATTTCTCATCCTACAATGCCTCGCCCAGCGGCCCGGCTTCGTGAAGAGCCGGGACAATCTGATGGACGCGGCCTATGACGACCAGGTTTATGTCGACGACCGGACCATCGACAGCCACATCAAACGGCTTCGCAAGAAATTCAAAGCCGTCGACGACAGCTTCGACGCCATCGAAACGCTCTATGGCGTGGGCTACCGCTATCGCGAGGCGTGAGCCGGGCGTGCGCGGAAAAAAACGCTTCTCGGCGCTGACGCGGCGGATCATCTTCTTCAACGGCATCGGTTTGCTCATTCTGATCGGGGGCGTGATCCTGGTGCAATCGAGCCGCGTGGGGCTGGTGGACGAACGCCTCACCGGCATCAAGCAGCAGGCGCTGATCGTGGCGAACACGCTCGCCGAATACACCACCGACGAGGAAAGCCGGCGCGTCAAGATCGCCGAGGCGGGGCCGCTCTTGCGCCAGCTCATCGCGCCGACCGCATTGCGCGCGCGGCTCTACGGCACCGACGGCAAGCTCGAGATCGACACGCGCAATCTGCTGGCGCGCAACGTCGTGCAGACGATGGAATTGCCACCGCTCGATTTCTGGAGCCGCATGCGCACGGCCTGGGACCGCTTCTACGACGGCGTGATGGGCGTGCGCCCGTTCGAAAAACTCCAGCCCTATGTCGAAGCGGGCAAGGACGGGCGCGTCTATTCCGAAGTCGACGCGGCACTTTCCGGCGACACCGCCACCGCCGAGCGTGTCGACGAACAGAACAAGCTCGTGCTTTCCGTCGCCACGCCCGTGCAGCGCTTCAAGGCGATCTACGGCGTGCTCATGGTCTCCACCGAAAGCGGCGACATCGACGACATCCTGCGCGAGGAACGCGCGACGTTGATGGAAGTGTTTCTCGTCGGGCTGATCGTGATGGTGCTTTCGTCCCTTTATCTTGCGGGTTTCGTGGCGCGGCCCGTGCGCCAGCTCGCCGACGCGGCGGAGAATGTGCGCACGCGGCGCGCAGGGCGCGAAGCCATTCCGCTCATGCTCGAACGCAGCGACGAGATCGGCGATCTCTCCGAAAGCCTCGCCGACATGACGCGCGCGCTTTACGACCGCATCGACACGATCGAAAGCTTCGCCGCCGATGTGGCGCATGAATTGAAGAATCCGCTCACCTCCCTGCAACATGCCGTCGAAATGCTCACCCGCGCCAAGGACGACGATGCCCGGCTGCGCCTGATGGAGATCGTGCGCAACGACGTGAAGCGCATCGACCGCCTGATCACCGACATCTCCGACGCTTCGCGCCTCGATGCCGAGCTCAGCCGCGAAAGCGGCGTTCCCGTCGATCTCGCGCATCTGCTCGGGACCATCGTCGAAGTCTACCGGCTCACCGGATTGCCGCGCGGCGTTTCGATTGCGCTCGCGCTCGATCTGCCGCCAAACGCCATCGTCATCGGGCGCGACGAGCGCATCGGCCAGATCTTCCGCAACCTCATCGACAATGCGATCTCCTTCAGCCCCGAAAACGGCACCGTGACCATCGCGGCGCGCGCCTCCGGCAGCACCGCGCGCATCCACGTCGAGGACGAAGGCCCCGGCATTCCGCCGGAAAATCTCGAAAGCGTGTTCAAGCGCTTCTATACCGAACGCCCCGCCGATCAGGGCTTCGGCAAGAATTCCGGCCTCGGCCTTTCGATCGCGCGCCAGATCGCCGAAGGCATCGGCGGGCGCATCTGGGCGGAGAACCGCAGCGACAGAGGCGGTGCGCTGTTCGTCGTGGAATTGCCGCTGGTGAGAGGAACGTGATGTTTCCACAAATATATCTGTCATGGCCCGCAAATGCGGGCCACCCAGGTGATAGCAGACGCACATCTTGGAAATTGCGCTCTGTTTCATTTTCGAAATCTGAACGGCGTCAACTGGGCGGCCCGCAGTCGCGGGCCGTGACAATGTAAAATAATGGTCAACATCCACGCATCCTGCGTCCTTCTATCCCGCGCGGGCGAGGCGTTCGGCGCGCCGCGCGACGCAGGAATCCTGCTTCTGGGCGAAAGCGGCGCGGGAAAATCCGATCTCGCGCTCCGGTTGATCGCACAAGGCGCAGAGCTCGTCGCCGACGACCGCGTGGAACTTTCGGCCGAGGACGGCGGGCTCGTCGCGCGCGCGGCCAAGAATCTCGCAGGGCTCATCGAGATCAGGAATGTCGGCATCGTCGCCCTGGCCTACGCGCCGCAAGCCCGCATCGCGCTCGCGGCCCTTCTCGGCAGCGCCGAAAATTTGCCGCGCCTGCCCGAGCATGAACGATATCGTCCGCCGCCCGGCATCGCGCTTTCCGAAAATACGCACCCGCCCCTGATACGGATTTCCGCGTTCGAGCCCTCCGCCGCGGCCAAAATCGCAGCCGCCGCCGCGGCTTTCGCACATGCACTTTTCCGTGAGAGCGCGGGTCCAAATTAAGGCTTTCCTCGGCCTCCAAGATTGATATGGTTCGCCCCCTTACAACATATGTTCGGGACATGATCGGCATCGTTATCGTTACCCACGGCCGGCTGGCGCAGGAAATGATCTCCGCGATGGAGCACATGGTGGGACCTCAAACCCATCTGCGCGCGGTCTGCATCGGACCCGAAGACGACATCGAACGCCGGCAGCGCGAGATCGCCGCCGCCGCCCATTCCGTCGACATGGGAAACGGCGTCGTCATCGTCACCGACATGTATGGCGGCACGCCCTGCAACCTCGCGCTGACGCTGCTCGAGCGCGGCAGAATCGAGGTGCTGGCCGGCGCGAACCTGCCGAGCCTCATCAAGCTCGTCGACGTGCGCGCCAAGCTGCCGCTCGACCAGGCCGTCAAAGAGGCCATCGAATCGGGGCGCAAATATATGCGCGCCGGTTCGGCGGATCTGCACGGGGCCTGACGTGAGCGAGGGGGAGCGCCGTCTCGCGGTCGCCACCATCACCAACAAGCGCGGGCTTCACGCGCGCGCCTCCGCCAAGATCGTCGAGGCCGCCGCCCGCTTCAAATCGCACATCACCGTGACGAAGGACGGCCAGAGCGTGGATGCGCGCTCCATCATGGGCCTCATGATGCTGGCGGCCGGCCCCAACTGCAAAATCGAGATCGAGGCGCAAGGCCCCGACGCCGAGGAAGCAATGACGGCGATCCTGGCGCTGGTCGAGGCGAAATTCGGCGAGGACTGAATTCGATTCTGCGGCCCGTTTTGGACAGAGTCCGGGCGCGGGTCATTTTCGCGTTTTTCGAAAATCCTCACGCGGAGCCGCGGAGGAGCGGAGTATTTCCTCTTCCTCAACCACATCCGTCATCGCCCGGCTGTCCGGGCGATGACGGATGTGACGTGAATAACTCCGAGTCTCCACGATGAA
>DATIZS010000158.1:0-9725 GCA_035516955.1 Rhizomicrobium sp. | reverse complement strand
GACTTCCGAAATGATGCTGAAGGCGGAAACCGTGAAAGGCCGCAGCCTGCTTTCCGATGCGCGCCGGCGTCTTTTCCGGAACAAGGCCGCGGTCGCCGGCATGGTACTGCTGACCCTCATTGCGCTGCTTGCGATCTTCGCGCCCCTGGTGTCCCCCTATTCCTTCAGCGACCAGGATTACAGCATCATCTCTTGCGCGCCGTCCTGGTGGCTGGGTGCTGCGCGCTGCCATGCGGGCGGCGCGCATTGGTTCGGCACCGATGCGGTGGGCCGCGATCTCTTCGTGCGCACGCTTTACGGCGCGCGCGTTTCGCTGGCGGTCGGGCTCGTGGCCACGCTGGTGAGCCTTCTCATCGGCGTCACCTATGGCGCCACCGCCGGCTTCATCGGCGGGCGCGTGGACGAGATCATGATGCGCGCGGTGGACGTGCTCTATTCGCTGCCCTTCATCTTCTTCGTCATCATCCTGATGGTGATCTTCAACCGCAATTTCATATTGCTGTTCGTCGCCATCGGCGCGGTCGAATGGCTGACCATGGCGCGCATCGTCAGAGGCCAGACGCTTTCGATCCGCGAGAAGGAATTCATCGAGGCCGCGCGCGCGGCGGGCGTGGGCACCTTCGGCAATATCGCGCGCCACGTGATCCCCAATGTGGTGGGGCCGGTGATCGTCTATGTGACGCTGACGATTCCTTCCGTGATCCTCGCGGAAAGCTTCCTCTCGTTCCTGGGCCTCGGCGTGCAGGAGCCGCTGACCTCCTGGGGCGTGCTGATTTCGGAAGGCGCCAACGCCATGGAGACCGCGCCCTGGACGCTGATCTTCCCCGCGCTCTTCATGGCGGTCACGCTCTTCTGCTTCAACTTCATCGGCGACGGCTTGCGCGACGCCCTCGATCCGAAGGACCGCTGAGATGGCCCTGTTCGAAGTGCGCGACCTCGACGTCCGCTTCGATACGCCCGACGGCGAAGTGCATGCGGTGAAGAAACTCTCCTTCGACATCGCGCAAGGCGAATGCCTGGGCGTGGTGGGCGAATCGGGCTCGGGCAAGACGCAATTGTTTTTGGCTGCGGCCGGATTGCTCGCCGCCAACGGCCGCGCGACGGGCAGCGTCAAATATCGCGGCGCGGAAATCCTCGGCGCCTCCGAACATGCGCTCAACAAATTGCGCGGCTCCAAGATCACCATGATCTTCCAGGACCCGCTCACCTCGCTCACGCCCCACATGACGGTGGGCGAGCAGATCATGGAAACGCTTCTGATCCACAAGCGCGTCAGCCGCGCCGAGGCCGAGCGGCGCACGCTCGAAATCCTCGATCTCGTGCGCATTCCCGAAGCCGCGCGGCGCATGAGCCAATATCCGCACGAGCTTTCCGGCGGCATGCGCCAGCGCGTGATGATCGCCATGGCGACGGTGTGCGGCCCCGATCTCCTGATCGCCGACGAGCCCACGACCGCGCTCGACGTGACGGTGCAGGCGCAAATCCTCGACATCATGCGCGACCTGAAAAAAGAATTGCGCACCGCCATCGTGATGATCTCCCACGACATGGGCGTGATCGCCGGCATCGCCGATCACGTGCAGGTGATGCGCAACGGCGAAATCGTGGAGACCGGCAAGATCGACGACATCTTCTATACGCCGCGCCACGGCTATACGAAGACGCTGATCGACGCCATGCCGCGCATCGACAAGCCGATGCGCCCCGGTCATCAGGCGGCGCCCGCCATCGGCGATCTCGACAAGCGGCAGATGCTTCTCGATGTCGAGGATCTGAAGGTCTATTTCCCGGTCAAGACGGGCGGTTATTTCTTCAGCCGCACCAAACCGCTGCGCGCCGTCGATGGCGTGAGCTTTCAGCTCTATCAGGGCGAGACGCTGGGCGTGGTGGGCGAATCGGGTTGCGGAAAATCGACGCTGGCGCGCGCTGTGATGAAGCTTTTGCCCAAGACGCAAGGCGCCGTGTTGTGGTGCGGACGCGACATGGCGGGGCTCGGCGAGCGCGAATTGCGCGGGCTGCGTAAGGAATTCCAGATCGTGTTCCAGGATCCCCTGGCGAGCCT
Source organism: Rhizomicrobium sp. (assembly GCA_035516955.1). Lineage (GTDB taxonomy): Bacteria > Pseudomonadota > Alphaproteobacteria > Micropepsales > Micropepsaceae > Rhizomicrobium. Next base: position 7,663 of record DATIZS010000158.1, on the reverse strand, counting down.
CGATCCGCGCATGACGATCGGCCAGTCGATCGCCGAACCGTTAAAATCGCTGAGGCCCGAGCTGTCGGCTGCGAAGGTGAAGGATGAAGTGCGCGAGATGATGGCGCGCGTCGGCCTCGAGCCCGGCTGGATCAACCGCTACCCGCACGAATTCTCCGGCGGCCAGAACCAGCGGGTGGGCGTGGCGCGCGCCATGATCGTCAAGCCGAGCCTGGTGATCTGCGACGAGGCGGTGAGCGCGCTGGACGTTTCCGTTCAATCGCAGATTGTCGATCTGATCCTCAAATTGCAGGCCGATCTCGGGCTGTCGCTGATCTTCATCAGCCACGATCTTTCGGTCGTGCGCCAGGTTTCGCATCGCGTGATGGTGCTTTATCTCGGCCGCATCGTGGAGATGGCCGACCGCGACACGATCTATCGGGACCCGCGCCATCCCTACACGCGCGCGCTGATCGCGGCCGTGCCCGTTCCCGATCCGAAATACGAGCGCTCGAAGAAGCGCGTCGAACTGACGGGCGATCTGCCCTCGCCGCTCGACACGCGCGCCCAGCTTACATTCCTCAAGTCGAAATTGATCGACGATCCCGACGCCGTGCAATACCGCCCCAAATTGATCGAAGTGGCGCCCGGCCATTTCGTGGCGGAACACGATTGACTTTGCTTCGCACGCTCATTTCACCCGCGTGACCTTGAAAACCTTGTCGCTGTCGTTGAGCGTGAGATTGTAGCTACCCAGAAGGCCGCGCGAGATCCTCACCCTGTTGTCTTTCGGGTTCTTGCGGAAATGGGCGCGGTCGGCGTCGCCCTGAAGCTGCTGCCAGATCTGACCGTTGTCGAGCGTGACGACGAAATGGCCGAAGGGCGTGAACGCCACCGCCTTGACGCGCGCGCTGATGCTGTTGATTTCGCGCGGCGCTTCGGTGCGGGCTTCTTCGCGGGGCATCTGGTCGGCGCCGAATTGCTGGGGCGTGATCTGCGGCGGCGGCGCGCTGCCGAAGCTCGATCCGGCATTGCTTCCGTAGGCCGATTCCGGCCCCGGCCCCGGCGCGACAGGCTCAAACGGCTCGGCCGATGGCAAGGTCCCCGGAACCGCGGGCGCGGCATAGGGTGAGGCCATGCGCACCGGACCGGTGGCGACGGCCGCGGGCTCGCCAGAGGCCGCGCGCGCGCCCGGGATCAGCGCGTCGAAACAGGCAAGGCGCGCGATATCGTCGGCGATTCCGGCGCAGCGGTCGAATTCGCGCAGCACGTCCTCCTTGGGCCCGGCGAATGCGGGCCCCGCGGCCAGAATCGCAACGGCAAGGAGCGCGTTGAAACGAAAATTCATGATGCGTTCATCCCGGAAGCGGTTTGTTGCACGCAGGGCAAAATGATCTGAGAGACCCCGCGATGATATGATATGCAAATCATCGTGGCGAGAGGCGAGAGAATGGCCGATTCCGGACAAGGCGGCGTCAACCGGCGCATCCTGATCGGCGCGGGCGCGGCCGCGGCACTGGCGGGTACGGCCTTCGCGCTGCGCGCCGGCTCGAGCAATGCGCCGCAATCGGCGCCCGCCGATCCCTTCACGCTGCACCGGGGCAATGGCGCCGAACCCGATACGCTCGATCCGCACAAGGCGTCGGGCAATTGGGAGAACAATGTCATCGGCGACATGTTCATGGGGCTGATGACCGAAGACGTCGGCGCCAACGCCATACCGGGTGCCGCGCTGCGCTATACGGTGAGCACCGACGGGCTCGTCTATACCTTCACCTTGCGCGAGCACAAATGGTCGGACGGCGTGCCGGTAACCGCGCATGATTTCGAATTTTCGTTCCGGCGCATCCTCGATCCGAAGACCGCGGGGCAATACGCCTCCATCCTTTATCCGATCAAGAATGCGGAAGCCGTGAACAGCGGCAAGCTGTCGGTCGACAGGATCGGCGTGCACGCGCTCGACGACAGGACTTTGCGCATGGAATTCCATTTCCAGGTGCCTTACATCGACCAGCTTCTCACGCATTACACGACCTTCGCGGTGCCCAAGCACATATTGGAGAAATACGGCGACGATTGGGAACTGCCGCAAAACGTGGCGACCAACGGGCCTTACGTTTTGAAGGAATGGATTCCGAACGATCACGTCCAGCTCGTGAAGAATCCCCATTTCTACGACCGCGAAAACGTGCCGATCGAGAAGGTCTATTACTATCCGACGCAGGATTCGGCCGCGGCCCTCAAGCGCTTCCGCGCCGGCGAATTCGATCTCGTGTTCGACAGCATTCCGCCGCAATCGGTGCCCTGGCTGCGCCAGCACATGCCCCGGGAATTGAAGCTCTTTCCTTACGTGGAAACGTCCTATTTCCAGTTCAACATGAAGCGCAAACCGTTCGACGATCTGCGCCTGCGCCGCGCGCTGAGCCTGGCCGTGGACCGCGAGATCATGACGCAAAAGATCACGCGCGCGAACGAAACGCCGGCCTATTCCTTCGTCCCGCCGGGAATTCCGGGCTATCCCGGCACGGCGCATCTGAATTTCAAATCGCTGGCGATGTCGGCGCGCATCGCCAAGGCGAAATGGCTTCTGGGCGAAGCGGGTTACGGTCCGCAAAATCCGCTGACATTCGACTTCAACATCATGAACACGACCGAGACCAAGATCGTGGGCGTGGCGCTGCAGGCGATGTGGAAGGAGATCGGCGTCGAAGCCCGCCTGATCCCCTCGGAAAGCCAGATCCATTACGATGTCCTGCGCAAGCACGATTTTTGGGTCGCCTGGGCGGGATGGATCGCCGATTACCGCGATCCGAAGGATTTCCTGTTCCTGTTCCAGACTTCGACCACCGATCTCAATTACGGGCTCTATTCCAATCCGAAATACGACGCGGTGGTGGAGGCGTCCGATTACGAGCGCGACGCGGCCAAGCGCGCGAAGATGCTGGGCAACGCCGAGCAGATCCTTCTCGACGACGAGGCCGTGGTGCCGGTCTATTTCGCGGTCACGCGCGATCTCGTGTCCCAGCAGGTCAGGGGCTGGGTTTCCAACAACGTCAACATCAACCGCACGCGCTATCTGTCGCTCGACCGCAGCGAGCCGGTTTAGGGAGCTTTCATGAAAAGGTTGCGTGCGTTGGCGGCGTTGCTCGCCGTTTTTCTTGCCGCGTGTTCTGAAAGCCCGCCGCCAGGCCATGTGATGACGCTCAATCGCGGCAACGCCGCCGAGGTCAAGAGCCTCGATCCCGACTACATCGACGGCACCTGGGAAGCCAATGTGGTAGGCGACATCCTGACCGGCCTCGTCACCGAGGACGCGGCGGGCCAGCCCATCCCCGGCGCCGCGACGAGCTGGGAGGTATCGGCCGACGGCAAAACCTGGACGTTCCACCTGCGCAAGGGCGCGGTGTGGTCGGACGGCGCGCCGGTGACGGCGGAGGATTTCGTCTATTCCTATCGCCGCCTTCTCAATCCGAAAATGGCCGCGCCTTACGCCTATAATCTCTGGGTCATCAAGAACGCGGAAGAAGTCAATTCCGGCAAGCTGCCGCCCGAGGCGCTCGGCGCGCGCGCGGCGGACGACAAGACGCTCGTGCTGACGCTCGAACATCCCGCGCCCTATCTGCCGCAGCTTCTGATGCATCAGACCGCCTATCCCGTGCCGCGGCATATCGTGATGAAGCTGGGCGATGCCTGGGCGCAGGTGAAGAACTTCGTCGGCAACGGCGCCTATCTGCCCAAGGAATGGATTCCGAACGATCATCTGACGCTGGTGAAGAATCCGAAATTCTACGACGCCGCCCATGTGCGCATTCAGGTGGTGAATTATTATCCGACGCAGGATTCCGAAGCCGCGCTCCGGCGCCTGCGCGCGGGCGAGCTCGATCTGCAATCCTCGATTCCGGCGGCCGAGATCGTCTGGCTGCGCAAGAACATGGCCCAGGATTTGCGGATGGTGGATTATCTCGCCACCAATTATCTGATCGTGAATTGCAAGAGGCCGCCCTTCGACGACAAGCGCGTCCGCGAGGCCATTTCGCTCGCCTATAACCGCGAGGCGGTGGTCGACAAGATCATGCGGCTGGGCGAGAAGCCGGCCTATTCCTTCGTTCCGCCGCACATGGCGAATTATCCCGGCACCGCGCGCCTCGATTTCGAGGCGCTGAGTTATCCCGACCGCATCGCAAGAGCGCAGAGCCTGATGCGCGCGGCGGGCTATGGGCCGAACCATCCCCTGCACACGACCTATTCGACGGCCGCCGATCCCAACGACACGCTCGTGGCGCCGGCGCTGCAATCGATGCTCAAGCAGATCTATATCGATGCGGATATCGTGCAGGTCGACACCGCCGTGCATTACAAGAACCTGCAGCAGCATCAGTTCAATATCGCGGGGGCGTCCTGGATCGCCGATTTCGACGATGCCACCAATTTCCTCGATTTGTTGCGCACGGGTAGCGGCAACAATTACGGCCAATGGTCGAATCCGAAATACGACGCGCTGATGGACGAGGCCGAACAGCAGCCGGACGCGCAGAAACGCGGACAAATCCTGAACCAGGCCGAACAGCTCGCGCTCGACGATTACGCCATCGTCCCCATCAATTTCCGCAAGACGCGCAACATCGTGCAGCCCTATGTGAAGGGCTGGATTTCCAACCAGCGCGATTTCAACCGCACGAGATGGCTTTGGATCGAGGGAAAGTGACGGCGTGAGATTTCAGATACCGCATACGTCATGGCCGCCACCCGGGACCGCGCGAAGCGCGGCCCGAGTGCAAGCCTATGTGGCGGCCGTCCATAAACAACTTCTAGACGGAGGTTATGGATGGCCGGGACAAGCCCGGCCATGACGAAATTGTTGTGCTGCGCTTATCTCGGAGGCTGGCGCTTGCGCGAACGCGGCCGCTCAGGCATTTTCTCCGCAAGCGACCCCGTAGCTCAGCAGGATAGAGCGGCAGATTCCTAATCTGTAGGTCGGACGTTCGAATCGTCTCGGGGTCGCCAGTTTCCGATCACATCCCGGCGACAAGCGTGGCAAGCAGCACCACGCCGAAGAGCGCGACGCTCCAATAGGCCGCAATCTCGCTCCAGCTCTTCAACGGCTTGAGGCGCTCTTCCCACGGAAGATCGCGCAGATTGAGCGATTGCGTGCGAAGAAACAGGAAATCGGCTCTGTTGTAGTCGGCATGCGCGCCGATGACACGCGCGCGCCTTTCGAAGGGAAAGATTCCAGCGGCGGACATGTTCGTGCACTCGCGTTCTACGCCCCTTCAGCGAGCCAAACGCGTGAGCCGAGAGCGCGGTTCCGCCCGCCGGTCACAGGCGAGAGTCGCATCGCGGCACGGATGCAACATCTTTTGCTTCAAATTCCCGCTATTGCGTTGTTTTCGCTGTGCGCGAAACCGCGCCCGGCGCGTCCAGAAATCCGTAACCGTAAACGGGATCGCGCCCGGGCGCGCCCAGATCGACCGCCGAACGTTCGAGCATCACAAGCGCGTGTGCGGCGGTTTGCGCATCGGCGCGCGGGACGATCAGCGCCAGTCGCGCCGCAACCAGAGGCGCCGCAAACGAGGTTCCCGTCATCGTCACGTAATGTCCCTTCGCGCCCGCCACGCGCACATCGACGCCGCGTGCGGCGAACATCACGTCGGCGCCCTGATCGGCATCGAGCTGGATGTCGTGCGCGGCATCGACGGAGGTCACGCCGACGACGCCCGTATAGCCGGCGGGAAATCGCATCGGCGCCGCGGGCCCGCCATTGCCGACGGCCGCGACCAGCACATGCCCGCGCGCCAGAAACGCGGCGACCGCCGCGCCGAGCAGCGCATTCTTCGGCCCCGCGAGCGAGACATTGGCGACGGGCACATTGTTGGCCGCGAGCCAGGCGAGCGCGCGCGCGATATCCTCCGCGCTGCCGCCATTCGCGTCGCCGCCATAGACATCGGCGGCATAAAGCGTGGCGCCGGAAAGCGCGCCGCGGAAATCATCGTCATGGCCCACGAGCAGCGAGGCGACCGCCGTGCCGTGTTCCGTGCCGGGGCTTTCCTTATCGTTGGCGAAATTCTTCGCGACGATTTTCGCATCGTCGAAGGCGGGATGATTGCGGTCCACGCCCGCATCGATCATGCCGATTTTCCCGGCGCCGGCTTCGCTGTCGCCCGGCGACATTCCGGACGGCGCGGACGCCTCTGCGCCGCTGGGATCGTAGAGATGATCGTAATCGTAGGTGCCCGCGGGATCGGCCTTGCGAAGCGCCGCGAGCGCATCGCTCACGCTCATCCCGTCGGGCACGGTCAATACCGCGACGCTCAGGCCGAGCGACGGCATCGTGTCCTTGCGCGCCACCGTGAAGTCGAGAGTCCGCGCGGCCGCCAGACTTTGCGCGCTCGGCGCGATCGCGAGCACGGTCGCGCGCACCACGCGTTCGCCGAGCCTGTCGGTCTCGAAATCGCGTGCGGCAAGATGCGGGCGGCCGACCGCATCGCGCACCGTCGTGAGCGTCGAATCGACGCCCTGATTAACCGTGTTGGTGATCCCTTGCGTGGTATGGCCGAGCGTGCCCGTGACCCCGCCCACCAGCGGGCCCACGCCGCGCCCGATGAGCTGGGCCGCGGCCGGGCCCGCGCCCAGGAAGATCACGGCCGCGACAAGAGCTGCCAAACGGGCCGCCGCATAAACGTTTCTCTTCATCCGTGGTTTTATCCCATCACGCCCTGCCCTTATAAAGCGTCCATGGCGGAGGGCCGTTCCCTCGCGCCCGCATGGAAGAAAAATGACCGGTCGACCGTTGTGGCAGACGTGAAGGACGTTGGGCTCGAAACGATCCGCGCGCGGATGACAGCCGCCTTGCCGCGGCTGCGCCGGTTCGCGCTGTCGCTTGCGGGAAACGCTGCCGATGCCGACGATCTGGTGCAGGATACGGTCGAGCGGGCCTTGCGCAACCTTCACAAGTGGAAGCCCGATACGAAGCTGGAAAGCTGGATGTTCCGGATTGCGCAGAATTTATGGATCGATCAGCTCAGGGCGCGCAAGGTCCGCATGGCCGATCCCATCGAGGAGGCCCATGTGGCCGAGGACGGCGCGCGCGCGGCCGAGGCGAAGCTCACGCTTGCCGATACGGCGCGTGCGCTGCAGCGGCTGCCCGAGGAGCAACGCGCGGTGGTGGCGCTGGTGCTGATCGAAGGCATCGCCTATCGCGAGGCGGCGGAGATCCTGGGCGTGCCCATCGGCACGGTGACGAGCAGGCTTGCGCGGGCGCGCGAGGCATTGGCCGCCCAATTGTTCGGGAAAGGCGCCGCGATTGCGGCGGATCCGACATGACGATCGCCAACGAAACATTGATGGCGCTGATCGACGGCGAGCTTTCGCCGGAAGAGACGGCGCGGGTGGAAAACGAATTGCGTTCGCGACCCGATCTCGCGGCCTATGTGGAGCAGCAGCGCGAATTGCGCCACCGGCTGAATGCTTCATTCGAAGAAGTGATGAAAGCGCCTTTGCCCGCGGTGTTGCGCGAGAGCGTGGAAAGGACGCGGCCTTCGCTTTCGTGGCGGATCGGCCGGATTCTTCGCGCGATTCCGAGCGGGTTTCTATGGACGGGCGTGCCGGCCGCGGCGCTCGCCTGCGGCGTCGTCATTGGTTTCGTTCTTTCGGGCAATACGCTGATGGGCGTGCGCGACGGATCGCT
>DATIZS010000157.1:0-16789 GCA_035516955.1 Rhizomicrobium sp. | reverse complement strand
CGGATCGAGGCGGATGTCGAAATGATTGACGTCGTCCTTCCATTTCTGGGCGACGCTGACGGCGATCGCGCTCACGTCATAGGCCATGGGCGCGGAATTGTTCTGCGCGCCGACGTGAATCTGCGCGTTCATCGGGACCGGCGCCTGCGGCGCGGGCGCGACGGTGAGCGTCGGCTGAGGCTGAGCCGTTTGCGCCGGAGAATTGGCGGTCCCGGCCGGCTGTGCGGCCGATGCGTGAATGGGCGCTGAGGGCGCCGGAGCGGATTGCGACTGGACGGGCTGCGGAGCCTGCGCCGTCTGCTGCGGAGTCTGATGATGCGCATTGCCGCTGTTCGTCTGCGCATTCTGGCCGCCGGATGCGAGATTGAATTGCAGCGGCAAGGCCTGCGCTTCCGTCGCCTGCGGCGCGGGCGCGGGCTTGGCGGCGCTTTCGGCCGCAGCCGAAAGATCGGGTTTGGTCTGCGGAGCCGAAGCTTGCACCTCGGTCGAAATCGTCTGTGGCGCGGGCTCGGCGGGCTTCGGCGCGGACATCACGTCGCCGGCGGCATTGCTCGTCCGCTGCGCCGGTGCGCCAGCTTGCGGCACGAACGGCGCGGCCATGGCCGCGAACACGGTCTGGATTTTTGCGGTTTGTTTCGAGTCCGTTTTGCGCGCGGCAGGCGCCTTCGGCGCCGCTTCGCTGCCATCCGTTTGCGGCTGGATCGTTTCGGACGCCGCAACGGACTGCGCGGCCATCGTCACCGCCTGCTGCGGAACGGCCACGGCCATGCGCTGCGCGGACTTGGCGTTGTCCGTCACGACCTGCTTGCGCGGCAGAGCTGCGTCGGGATCCGGTTTCGGCGCGGCTTGCGCTTTCGCGAAGATTTGAGCGGCGGGCGGAACCGGCATTTGAGGCAAAGCCGCCGCGTCGTCTGTGTTTCCGCCCGTCGGCGCGGGGTTCGCCGGTGCCGCAAATGCCACCGCCGGATCGTCCGGGCTTGCGGAATCGGAAGCGGCCTTCAGCACGCGCGCGGAAATCGGCGCGGCGAGCCGGTCGTCATTGGCCTGCAAATCTTCGGGCGCCGCTTGAGCCGCGGAATTGTTTTGCGAACCGGATGTCTTCTCTTGGATGCGCAAATCCACGCCGTTCGCGATCTGCGCCATGCGCGCGGCCATCTGCGAAATGGCGGATTTGTCCTCGGTCTGGGCTGGGTCCGCGGGCAATGGCGCGGGCAGCACGCTGTCCGGCAAGCCCGCCGCTACGGCGGGCATCCCGGCCGCGCCCGTTTCGGCGTGCGCGAGCATGGCGGCAAAAAGCGCGTCGATCCCCGCCGCCGGCGTGGCGGGCGTGTTCGGTGTCTGTGTATTCGCGCTCGGCATGACCGCTGTGACGTTCGCCACGTCGCATCACCCACAATTTTCCGCTCCCTCAGAAGCAAGCCCCGGACCAATCGAATTCGCCGCGCAAATCCAACGATTTTCCGATATGCGATGCCGTTGAGGCCTGCACATCGCGCAAGGCACGAACTTCCCCACCCGGCAAACACTGCCGCGTTGCGCATCGCACCACTCTTGAATTTCCGCCGAGCGCGCGTGTTTTTCATGGCACGGGCTTTGCGAACAGGCTTGCCGAGGCAAAGTGTCCGGAGCCCGCGCCTTGACGTTGAACGGCATTATGGCGAGTGCGTTAACTGCGCTGCAGACCAACAGCGCGGCCTTGCGCGTCGTCTCCAACAACGTCGCCAATATGAATACGCCGGGCTATGCGCGGCGCGTCGTCGACGAAGAGCCTTTGACCGCGGGCGGCCAGCTTACGGGCGTGGACATCGCCGATATCCAGCGCGTGGCCGATCAGTTCCTGACGCAGGAAACGCTGGGCGCCCAGGCGGGTGCTGCGCAATACGGCGCCGAGAACGACATCCTCAACCAGTTGAACGGCATCGTCGGCCAGCCGGGCGACGGCAGCGATCTTTCCACCAAGCTCGACAATATATTCGCGGCGCTGAGCACGGCCTCGATGTCGCCGTCTTCCAGCGCGAGCGGGCAAGGCGTGCTCAATGCCTTCCAGGACATGGCCTCGACGATCTCGAATCTGTCGAGCTCGATCACCACGCTGCAGAACCAGACCGACCAGCAAGTCGTCGCCTCCATCGGCAGCGTGAACACGCTCATCAAGCAGGTCTACGATCTCAACCAGCAGATCAACACCGCCAATGCCCAGGGCGACACCTCCTCAGGGCTCCTCGATCAGCGCGATCAGGCGGTGCAGAGTCTGGCGCAGCTCGTCGGCGTGCGCACCTCGACCAATCCAAACGGCGAGATCACCGTGATGACGCAGGACGGCGTCAATCTGGTCGGCGATACCTATGCGCAGCTTTCCTATACGGGCGGGGCGAACAACGGCAGCTACGGCTCCATCGCCATCTCCAACATCAATCCCCAGACCGGCCAGGCCATCGGCACGAGCGACGTTTTCGATCCCCATCTCGGCTCGGGCAAGATCAAGGGCCTGATCGACATGCGCGACGGGACGCTCGGCGACCTGCAGCAGGAACTGGGCAGTTTCGCGCGCCAGACCGCGCTCGCCTTCAACGCGCAGCACAACGCCAATGCCGCCTTCCCGCCGCCCTCGTCGCTGGATGGCGAAAACACCGGGCTGCTTTCGAGCGACGCGCTCAATTTCACGGGCAAGACCACCGTCGCGATCGCCGATCAGAGCGGCAATCTCGTTTCGCGCGTCGATGTGGATTTCGGCGCGGGCACGCTCTCCGTCGATGGCGGGCCGGCCACCAGCTTCGGCGGCACGATCGGCGGTTTCGTCACCGCGCTCAATTCCGCGCTCGGCGCCAATGGCAGCGCAAGCTTCGCCAACGGCCAGCTCGCCATCGCCGCCAATGGCGGCAACGGCGTCGTCATCCAGGACGATGCGACGACGCCGTCCTCGCGCGGCGGCGTTGGCTTCTCGCAATTCTTCGGGCTGAACGATCTCTTCACCACCGGCGCGCCCTCGATCCTGACCACGGGGCTTTCCTCGTCGGATGCGGGCGGCTTCGCCAATGGCGGCACGATGCAATTCGCGCTCAAGGGCCCGGACGGCAGCATCGCCAAGCAGGCGAGCGTGACGCTCACCTCGTCGATGACCATCGGCGACGTCGTGGGCGCGCTCAACACCGCGTTCGGCGGCGCGGCCTCCTTCGCTCTCGATTCCAACGGCCAGCTCGCGATGACGCCCGCGGCGGCTTACGCGAATTACGCGCTCAACGTCACCAACGACACGACATCGCGCGGCACCACGGGCATGAGTTTCACCCAGCTTTTCGGTCTGGGCGTCCATGAAGCCGCCGCGCCCGCCACCAATTTCGCCGTCAATTCCGCGATCACCACTTCGCCCGATCTGCTCGCCTTCGGCCAGCCTTCGATCACGCCCGCGAGCGTGGCGGGCGACGCCATCGTGACCCCCGGCGATGCGCGCGGCATTCTCGCGCTCCAGAATCTGTCGAGCACGCAGCAGGGCTTTCCCGCGGTGGGCGGGCTCGGCGCGCAATCGGCCACGCTTAACGAATTCGCCGGCGCCTTCTATCAGGACATCGCCACGCGCAGCCAGGCGGTCACGGCCGCCAACGCAACCCAAAGCGACCGCCTGACCGAAGCGCAGGCGCGCCAATCCTCCGACTCCGGCGTCAACCTGGACGAGGAATTGTCCAACATGATGATCTATCAGCAGGCCTATGCCGCGGGCGCGCGCATTCTTTCCGCGGTCGACCAGCTCTACAACACGCTTCTGCAGATCCAGTAGGAAGGGATGCGACCATGACCATCGACCGCGTCGCCACCAATACGCAGATGCAGTACATGCTGCAGCAGATCAACCAGGCCAACCTCAATCTCAACCAGTCGCAGCAGCAGGTCGCGAGCGGCAAGGTGGCGAGCGACTATGGCGGGCTGGGCGACAAGGTCGCCGTGCTGCAGGCGGCCCAATCGGCGTCCGCGCGCGCGGACGCCTATCAGACCGCTACGCAGCTTGCGCTCACGCAGACCGATCTGCAGAACACCCAGCTCACCACGCTCGGCGATCTGGCCGGGCAGTTGCGCCAGGCCGTCACCACCGCGCTCGCCAACAACGACGCCTCCACGCTGATGACGCAAGCCCAGAGCATCTACGATCAGGCCGTGCAGATCCTGAATTCGCAGGATGCCAACGGCAATTACATTTATGGCGGCGACAAGGACGACACGCCGCCCGTGACCGCGACGAGCCTTTCCGATCTTTCGGCGCTGCCGTCGGTTTCCGACGCCTTCGCCAACGGCACGCTGACGCGCTCGGTCGATGTGGGCGACGGCGAGAACGTGCAGATCGGGCTTCTGGCGTCGGATGTCGGCACCAGCCTTCTGCAATCGCTGAAGGACATCGCCGATTTCAACGCCGGCCCGAACGGAACCTTCGGCCAGAACCTCACCAGCGCGCAGAACGATTTCCTCTCCAGTGCGATCCCGCAGATCACCTCGGTCGATCAGGATCTGAACAACACGGCCGCCGCCAACGGCTATACCTACAACCGGCTTCAGGATGCGATCGGCCGCCAGCAATCGCTGTCCACGCTCTACAAGGGTTTCGCCTCCGATCTTTCGGATGTGGACATGGCGACCGCCGTCTCGAACCTGAACCAGAACCAGGTGGCGCTGCAGGCGGCGCTGCAGGTGACCTCGCAATTGAACCAGGTTTCGCTGCTCAATTATCTCCCCGTAGCCACGACCACCGGCTGATCTTGTGGGACGGCGCGGCGGAGCCTATATCGGCTCCCCATGAGCGCGACCAATTCCCTTGGCCTTGCAAAGACGCCGCGTGAGACCCGCGTCGTCGCCGCCATGTCGGGCGGCGTCGACTCCTCGGTCGCGGCCGCGCTTCTGAAGCGCGAAGGTTACGACGTGATCGGCGTGACGCTGCAGCTTTACGATGCGGCGCCGAAGAAGAAGGGCGCCTGCTGCGCGGGCCAGGACATTTATGACGCGCGCCGCGTGGCCGAGCGGCTGGATATCCCACATTACGTGCTCGATTACGAGCGCCGCTTCCGCGACGCCGTGATCGAGGATTTCGCCGCATCCTATGCGCGCGGCGAAACGCCGATTCCCTGCGTGCTCTGCAACGAGAAGGTCAAGTTCGCCGATCTGCTCGAGACCGCGAAGGACCTCGGCGCCGATGCGCTCGCGACCGGTCATTATGTGCGGCGGGTGGAAGGCGCGAACGGCACGGAGTTGCATCGCGCCGCGGATGCCGCGCGCGACCAGAGCTATTTTCTTTATCGCACCACCCGCGCGCAGCTCGATTTCGTGCGCTTTCCGCTCGGCGCGATGGAAAAGCGCGACGTGCGCGCGCTCGCGGGCGAGCTCGGCTTGATCGTGGCGGACAAGCCCGACAGTCAGGATATCTGCTTCGTGCCCGATGGTGATTACGCGCGCGTCGTCGAAAAGCTGCGCGCCGATGCGGCCGCGCCCGGCGAGATCGTCGATCTCTCCGGCCATGTGCTGGGCGCCCATCCGGGCGTGATCCATTTCACGGTCGGCCAGCGCAAAGGCCTCGGACTTTCGGGCAATGAGGCGCCGTTTTTCGTGCTCAGGCTCGACGCGAAGAACCGGCGCGTGATCGTGGGTCCGCGCGAGGCGCTGCGCATCCGCAATATCGTCTTGCGCGACGTGAACTGGCTTCTGCCCGCATCCGCGCCGTTCGAATGCGCGGTGAAGGTGCGCTCCACGCGTCCGCCGGCCGCCGCGCGCGTCATGCCGCTCGCCGATGGCGCCGCCCATGTCGAGCTTCTCGGCATCGAGGAAGCGGTCGCGCCCGGCCAGGCTTGCGTCTTCTATGACGGCACGCGCGTTCTCGGCGGCGGCTGGATCGCAAGCGCGGAAGGCGCGCGCGAAGCGGCGTGAAACGATTCCATCATGTCCTGATCGTCGGCGGCTCCGGCATGCTGGCGGGCCTTTGCCGCGCATTGCTCGGCCGTTGCGATACGCTCTCGGTGATGGCGCGAAACGAAAACCGCATCCGCGCGATTGCGCCATCCGTTCATCCGCTCGTCTGCGATTATAATGACAGCGGCGCGGCCGATGCGGCGCTTGCCGCCGATAAAGAGGCCCATGGCGCGCCCGATCTTGTCGTCGCCTGGGTACATGGCCGCGCGCCGCAATTGCGCCGCCGTCTGGCGGAAGCGGTGGCGCAAGGCGGCCGCTTCGTGCAGGTGCTGGGCAGCGCGCATGGCGATCCCGCCAGGCCCGACCGTCTGGATGACATGCAGCGCTGCGCCGAAAGCCTTCCGATTGTCTATCAGGCCGTGGTTCTGGGTTTTGCCGTCGAAGGCGCCGGTTCGCGCTGGCTCACCAACGAGGAGATTTCGGCGGGCGTGTTGCGCGCTCTGGAGACGGGCGCCTCTCCCGCCGCCGTGGGCACATTGCAGCCATGGTCCGCGCGACCTTGACAGGCCCGCACACCGTTCGTACATCCCGCGCCTCGGTTGGCAGCGTAGCTCAGTGGTAGAGCAGGGGAATCATAATCCCTTGGTCGGGGGTTCAAATCCCTCCGCTGCTACCAGCGAAAGGCCGGATGATGGCGGCTTTCCCGGTGACGATCGATGACGTGCGCGCGGCCGCGAATGTGATCGCGGGCGCGGTGAAGCGTACGCCGCTCAGCCATTCGCGCACGCTCTCCGCGCTGTCGGGCGCCGAGATCTATCTCAAATTCGAGAATTTGCAATTCACCGCCTCCTTCAAGGAACGCGGCGCGCTCAACAAACTCTCGTCGCTCTCGGCGGACGAGCGCAAACGCGGCGTGGTGGCGATGAGCGCGGGCAATCATGCGCAAGGTGTCGCCTATCATGCGGGGCGGCTCGGCATCCCCGCGACCATCGTGATGCCGGAAGGCACGCCCTTCAACAAGGTCAAGCACACGCAGGATTTCGGCGCGCGGGTGGTGATCGACGGTACTTCGCTCGACCGCGCCTTCGCGCGCGCGCGCGATATCGCAAAGGACGAAAATCTCACGCTCGTACATCCTTACGACGATCCGGCGGTGATCGCAGGCCAGGGCACGATCGCGCTCGAAATGCTCGCCGATTGCGATCTCGATGCGCTGGTCGTTCCCATCGGCGGCGGCGGATTGATCTCCGGCATTTCGATTGCCGCAAAGGCGCTCAAGCCCGCGATCGAAATCTATGGCGTGGAGGCGAGCCGCTATCCCTCCATGTACGACGCGGTGAAGCAGGCCAACCTTCCCTGCGAAGGCCAGACCATCGCCGAAGGCATTGCGGTGAAGGAGCCGGGCACTATCACCCGCGCCGTCGTCGCGGCGCTGGTGAAGGATATTCTCGTGGTGCGCGACGACGAGATCGAGTGCGCCATCGCCACGCTTCTGGAAATCGAAAAGACGGTGGTGGAAGGCGCGGGCGCCGCTTCCTTCGCGGCCGTGACCGCCAATCGCGATCTCTTCACGGGAAAGAAAGTGGGTGTCGTGCTTTCCGGCGGCAATATCGACATGCGGCTTTTGTCCAACGTCATCCTGCGCGAGCTTTCGCGCGAGGGCCGCATTCTCTCGCTCGTGGTGGAGATCGAGGATCGCCCGGGCCTTCTTGCCAAGATCGCGACGCTGGTGGGCGATGCCGGCGGCAACATCCTCGAAGTCTCGCACAACCGCATGGCGACGGACACGTCCGCCAAGCTCGCCGATCTCGGCCTCACCATCGAAGCGCGCGATGCGGCGCATGCAAAAGAAATCCGCGCGAAACTGGAAGCAGCGGGTTTCGCGCTGCGCAGCTAGCGGCTGAATTTTTCCGACAAGATGATCGACGACACCGTCTTCTCCACGCCATGGGCGCGGCCGATGCGGTCGAGCGCGGTGTCCATGCGCGCGGGCGTGTCGGTTTCCACCACCGCGATCATGTCGTAGGCGCCCGACACGGCGGACAGCGCGCGCACCTCCGCCATCTTCTTCAATTCGGCGCTCACCCGGTCGGCCGCGCGCGCATCGGCCGTGATCATCACGATGGCGCGGAGCTTGCGGCTCTCGGCTTCCTCGCCCACGCGTATGGTGTAGCCTTTGATGGTCCCTTCGCGCTCCAGCCGCGCGATGCGCTCCTGAACGGTGGAGCGCGCCAGTCCCAGCTTGCGGGCGAGCGAGGCGACCGGCTCGCGGGCGTTGGCGCTGAGAAGTGCCACCAGTTTCGCATCCGTATCGGCTTTCGGCATTTTGCCGGTCATCCCTGCGTTTCGCCGGATCATAGACCGAATTCCGGCGCTTCGCCGGGGTTTTTCCGGCCGGGAACGGGCCTATCCCGGAGCCGTTCACAATCCATGCGGAGGCCCAGGATGAAGAAAGTGATGCTCGTCGGCGGGGGAAAGATCGGCATTGCGATCACCGAGCTTCTCGCCGCCAGCGGCGATTACCGCGTGACGGTGGTCGATCGCGATGCGGCGAGCCTCGAACGCATGCCGGCGAAGAATGTCTCGTTACGGCGCCTCGCGGTGAGCGACGCGCGCGATTTCGCCCATGAGGTCGAGGGCCATGACATCGTTCTCTCCGCCACGCCCTATACGCTGACCGAAACGGTCGCCGAGGCCGCCAAGCGCGCGGGCGCCCATTATCTCGATCTCACCGAAGACGTGGCCTCGACGCGCACGATCAAGAAGCTCGCGCAAAGCGAGGAGACCGCCTTCATCCCGCAATGCGGTTTGGCGCCGGGCTTCATCTCCATCGTCGCCTACGATCTGGCGAAGAAGTTCGACAAGCTGCGCGACGTGCAGATGCGCGTCGGCGCACTGCCCGTGTTCCCGACCAACGCGCTGAAATACAATCTCACCTGGTCGACCGACGGGCTCATCAACGAATATTGCAACCCTTGCGAGGCGATCCGCGACGGCCATCGCACCGAAGTTCCGGGCCTCGAGGAAATGGAACATTTCGCGCTCGACGGCACCGAATACGAAGCCTTCAACACCTCCGGCGGTCTCGGCACGCTATGCGACACGCTGGAAGGCAAGGTCGAGAATCTGAATTACAAGACCGTGCGCTATCCCGGCCATCGCGACATCGTCAAGATGCTGGTGCGCGACTTGCGGCTCGGCATGCGCCGCGAGCTTTTGAAGGATGTGCTCGAAGCGGCGATCCCGATCACCTATCAGGATGTCGTGCTCATTTTCGTGACGGTTTCCGGCTGGCGCGAAGGCCTGCTCACGCAGGAGAGCTACGCCAAGAAGGTTTACGCCCAGAACGTGAACGGAAAGCTGATGAGCGCGATCCAGATCACGACCGCGGCGGGCATCTGCGCCATGACCGATCTTCTGGTGGAAGGCAAGTTGCCGCAGAAGGGTTTCGTGCGGCAGGAGGAAGCCAAACTTTCCGATTTCCTTTCCAACCGTTTCGGGCGTTACTACGCGAAAGGGATTTAGTTGAAATCTCCCTCTCCCCCCTTTGAGGGGGAGAGGGCAGGGTGAGGGGGCGGTGAAGCAGGCGCACTGCTCCAAACATCGCACGCGCGGCGACACCCCCTCACCCTAACCCTCTCCCCCGACGGGGGAGAGGGAATGTGTGAGGTTCGATGATGGCACGAAGCGGTGGTGCAGCGCTCGTCGAAGCGCTGAAAATCCATGGAACCACGCATGTGTTCTGCGTGCCGGGCGAATCCTATCTTGCCGCGCTCGATGCGCTTTATGACGCCAAGGATTCCGTCCGATTGATTACCTGCCGCCATGAAAGCGGCGCGGCGAATATGGCCGAAGCCTATGGCAAGCTCTCGGGGCGACCCGGAATCTGTTTCGTCACGCGCGGGCCCGGCGCCGCCAACGCCGCCATCGGCGTGCACACCGCCTTTCAGGATTCCACGCCCATGATCCTCCTCGTGGGCCAGGTCGCCCAATCCATGCGCGACCGCGAAGCCTTCCAGGAAGTCGATTTCCCCGCGATGTTCGCGCCGCTCGCCAAATGGGCGGCCGAAATCCGCGACGCGGACCGCATTCCTGAATATCTCGCGCGCGCCTTCCATACGGCCGCAAGCGGAAGGCCGGGGCCGGTCGTGCTGTCGCTGCCGGAAGACGTGCTTGCGGGCGAATGCGCGACGCCCGCCACGCGCCCCTATCAAAAGAGCGAAGCGGCCGCCGCGCGCGAGAGCGTCACGCGCATGCGCGCCATGCTGATGTCGGCGGCGAATCCCTTCGTCATTCTGGGCGGCCCGGGCTGGACGCCCGCCGCCATCGCCGATGCGCGCCGCTTTGCCGAAAGTTTCGATCTTCCGGTCTGCACCTCGTTCCGCGCCAAGGACCGTTTCGACAACACCTATGCCCATTATTGCGGCGATCTCGGAATCGGCGCGGACCCGGCGCTGGTCAAGCGCATCAAGGAGAGCGATCTCTTGCTCGTCATCGGCGCGCGGCTGGGCGAGATGACGACGGATGGCTACACCCGCGTGGTGCCGCCCGATGCGGCGCAAAAGCTCGTCCATGTGCATCCGAGCGCGGACGAGCTCAACCGTGTCTATCAGGCCGATCTGGCGATCCTCTCCGACGTCGCGCCGTTCCTGCGTCTGGCGGCCGAGCTGAGCCCGCCCGCCAATGTGCATTGGCGCGCCCTGCGGCGCGAAGCGCGCGCGGCCTATGAGAAATGGACAAGACCTGTTGCCGCGCCCGGCGACGTCAATCCCTCCGAGATCTTCGCCTGGCTCAACAACCGCCTGCCGGGCGACGCCATCATCGCCAATGGCGCGGGCAATTATGCCGGCTGGCTGCACCGCTTCTATCTCTATCGCGGATATCCGACGCTGCTGGGGCCCACCAGCGGCGCGATGGGATATGGCGTTCCCGCCGCGATCGCCGCGAAGATTTTGCACCCTAGCCGGGTGGTGGTGGCCTGCGCGGGCGACGGATGTTTCCTGATGAGCGGACAGGAGCTCGCCACCGCCGTGCAATATGACGTGCCGGTCGTGATCCTCGTGTTCGACAATTCCATGTACGGCACGATCCGCATGCACCAGGAACGCGAATATCCCGGCCGCGTCATCGGCACCGATCTGACCAATCCCGATTTCGCGGCGCTGGCGCGCTCCTATGGCGCGCTCGGCTTGACGGTGAAGCGCACGAGCGAATTCGCCGTCGCCTTCAACGAAGCGGTGGGCGCGAAGAAGCCGGCGCTGATCCACATTCGTGTCGATCCGCAAGCGATCTCGCCCACGGCCACGCTTTCCAAACTTCGCGGGAGCACATGATGCATATCGGCGAAATCCTGGCTCATTTCGGGTTGAAGCCCGCGGGCGGTCACGCCGTCCATTCGCCCATCGACGGCGCGGAGATCGGCCGCGTGGCGTTCGACGATGCCGCCGCCATCGAGCGGAAAATCGCCGCCGGCGTGGCCGCATTCCGGCAATGGCGCGAAATCCCCGCGCCCAGGCGCGGCGAGCTCGTGCGCCTGTTCGGCGAAGAATTGCGCGCGCACAAGGACATGCTGGGCACGCTGGTCACGCTGGAAATGGGCAAGATCCATCAGGAAGGCCTCGGCGAAGTGCAGGAGATGATCGACATCTGCGATTTCGCGGTCGGTCTGTCGCGCCAGCTTTACGGGCTCACCATCGCAAGCGAACGCCCCGGCCATCGCATGATGGAGAGCTGGCATCCGGCCGGCCCCGTCGCCATCATTTCGGCGTTCAATTTCCCGGTCGCGGTGTGGTCGTGGAATGCGGCGCTGGCTCTCGTGTGCGGCGATTCCGTGATCTGGAAACCGTCGGAGAAGACGCCGCTCACCGCGCTTGCGACACAAACATTGTTCGAACGTGCCTGCCATCGCTTCGGCTCGGCGCCGGCGAACCTCTCGCAGATCGTCCTTGGCGCGCGCGAAGCGGGGGAGGCTTTGGCGAAAGATGCGCGCATTCCGGTCGTGAGCGCGACCGGCTCGACCGCAATGGGACGCGCGCTGGCGCCAGCGGTCGCCCAGCGCCTCGGCCGGTCGATCCTCGAGCTCGGCGGCAACAACGCGATGATCGTGTGCCCGTCCGCCAAACTCGATCTCGCGTTGCGCGCGATCCTGTTTTCGGCGGTGGGAACGGCGGGCCAGCGCTGCACGTCGCTCCGCCGGCTTTTCGTGCATGAGTCGATCTACGACAAGCTCGTTCCCGCATTGAAGAACGCCTATGCCAATCTTCCCATTGGCGATCCCTTGAAGAAGGGAACGCTGGTCGGCCCGCTGATCGATGGCCGCGCCTATGAAAACATGGAGCGTGCGCTCGATGCCGCGAAGGGCGAGGGCGGCAAGATCGCCGGCGGCGGCCGCATCCACGAACACGAATTCCCCAATGCGTTCTACGTAAAGCCGGCCATCGCCGAAATGCCGGACCAGACCGCGATCGTGACGCGCGAAACCTTCGCGCCCATTTTATATGTAATGCGCTATCGCGATTTCGCCGATGCGCTCGCCAAGCATAACGCCGTGCCGCAGGGGCTCTCGTCCTGCATTTTCACTTTGGATATTCAGGAGGCCGAACGGTTCCTCGCCGCCACCGGCTCCGATTGCGGCATCGCCAATGTGAATATCGGACCCTCCGGCGCCGAAATCGGCGGCGCCTTCGGCGGTGAAAAGGAAACCGGCGGCGGGCGCGAGTCGGGTTCGGACGCCTGGAAGGCTTATATGCGCCGCCAGACCGCGACCATCAATTATTCGGATGCCCTGCCTCTGGCGCAGGGGATCGAGTTCGGGCTTTAGGGAACTCGCCCCCGCGATTAACCTTTCGTTAAACATCTGCTTCATGCGCGCGGCGCGCGGCATTACGCTCGGCCCATAATCGGTGGGGAATCCAGGGAATGCCGAGAAACGTGGCGCAATGGACCGGCCTTCTGGTCACGGCCATCATCGTTCTGGGATGCGACGTGGATGTCGTCTACGCCATGCCCCTGGGCTTCCTGGCGGGTGCGCTCGCGACATTCTTCGTGGAGCTGCATGACGCGCGCGCCAGGGCGCGGGCTTGATCGCCGGCGCGCTTCAACTCGCGTCCGGCGGAATCGTATTGAGTGCTTCTTCCAGTTCCTGAAAGCTCGGCTGGGCTTCGCTCGGCACGCTGCCGCGCCCGATTTCGACCGACACCTGCGCCGCGTTTCCGTGCAGATGCGCGACCAGGATGTCGCGGATGACGTGATAGAACTGCGTTTCATCTTCGACGATGGATTTGAGCCGCGTGGCGATCGGCCCAACGATTCCGTAGGCCAGGAACACACCCATGAAGGTGCCGACAAGCGCCGAGCCGATCATGCGGCCGAGCACTTCGGGCGGCTCGGAAATCGCGCCCATGGTTTTGATCACGCCGAGAACCGCCGCCACGATACCGAGAGCCGGCAGGCCGTCGGCCATGGTCTGCAGCGCGGCCGCCGGCGCAAGCGCCTCGTGATGGTGCTTTTCGAGCTGTTTCTCCATCGCCGCTTCGACCTGATGGGGATCCTCCAGGCTCATCGTCATCATGCGCAGCGTGTCGCAGATGAAGGCGAGCGCGAAATGATCCTTGGCGATGCGCGGATAGCGCTTGAAAATCGACGATTCCTGCGGCTTTTCGATATGGGCCTCGAGCGCGATCAGGCCTTTCGATTTCATCGTCTTGGTGAGCAGGAAGAGCAGGCAAAGCAGATCGCGGTAATCGTCGGGCTTCCACTTGGGGCCGGAGATGATCTTGCCGGTTTCGCCCGCGATCTTCTTCAGCGAATACATCGAGCCGCCGATCAAAAGCGCCGCAGTGGCCGCACCTCCGATGGTCAGCATTTCATGGGGCAATGCCTCGGCGATCACTTCGAGCGAGCCGCCGGAGATGAGGAAGCCGCCGAATACGGCCGCGAAGAGAACGACAATGCCGCCGATCTGAAGCATGCTTAATGACCTGCCGGATGCGCGCGCGAAAGCACTCGGGCGCGGACGCCCGCGCCCCGGTTAACAGTATTAAGACGAGCCCTTAAGGAGGGATGAATGCGCGCCGTTGGGATTTTATTTACCGCCCCGCTATTTGAGCGCCAGATCGTCCTTCGGATCGGCTTTCGTATCGGCCTTGCGGCGCGAAGTCCCCTGGAAATTCTCGTCCCTGCGGCGGCGCCGGTCGGGCCCGGCATAGACGTCGTTGCGCACGAAGGCGCGCGGCCGCTCGACGATCTGCGAAATGCGCTGGTGAAGGTGTTGCGCGGTGATCGGCTTGGCGAGAAATTCGGTGACGCCCGCATCGCGCGCCGCCTCCACGCGGGCGCGTTCGGTATGGCCCGTCACCATCACGATGGGCAGGTATTGATTGGGGCTGTCGGGGGCGGTGCGCACGCGTTTGGTGAATTCGATGCCGTCGACGGGCTTCATCGAAAGGTCGGTGAGCACGAAATCGAAGCGCTGCTCGCGCAAGGCCTTGTAGCCGGCCTCGCCATCGGCGCTTTCGACGATCTCCTTGATGCCCATCGAATGCAGCAGCGAGCGCAGGAGCTTGCGCATATGGGCATTGTCCTCGATCACGAGGGCCCGTAAAAGTTCGAAATTGTATTCGGCCATGGCGCGCGCCGCCGATGCGCTGCCGGAGGACGCTATGACCATTGGGTTAGCAAACCCTTACGCCGATCGCGGGGCCGGGTGAGCGGGCGGCTGAACGTTCTGACGGCCGTGGTCGCGAGCGTGAAGGCGCTCGTCTCCCCGGTTGCCTTCGGTGTCAGCGCGCTGGCGCTCGATCGGGCGGGGCGCGTGCTTCTCGTACGGCACCGCTATGTTTCCGGCTGGCATCTGCCCGGCGGCGGCGTCGGGCGCGGCGAGCCGCCGGCCGAGGCCGTGATGCGCGAATTGCGCGAGGAAGTGGGGCTCGTGCGCGGCACGGCGGAATTCGCCGGACTCTTCACGCGCAAAGCGGGGCTCGCGACGAATGTGATCGCGCTTTATCGCGTGCGCGATGCCGAGATCGATTTTCACCCGAACGCGGAAGTCGTGGCGGTGCAATTCGCCGATCCCGCCCATCCGCCGCCCGGCACGGCCGCCGGAACCGCGCGGCGGCTGGCCGAGTTCGTGAACACGCAGACGCCATCCGCTTATTGGTGATCAGATCGGATCCCAGCCGAACACCGATGTCGTCGCGCCCAGATCGTGGAAACTCGGCTTCAACGCCGGCATGCAGTGATTGGCGATGGTCTCCGGCGTCCAGCCTTCCACCTTGCCGATGCCGCGCACGGGCCGCGGCTGGCTCATGAGGAACACTTCATTGCCGCGCGCGGCGAAGATCTGGCCCGACACATCCTTCGTCGCGGGCGAGGCAAGCGCCACCGCAAGCTGCGCCACCTGATCGGCGCGCATCATATTTTTCATGCGCTCCACGCGCTTGGCGGAGGCTTCGTCCT
Organism: Rhizomicrobium sp.; assembly: GCA_035516955.1. Taxonomy (GTDB): domain Bacteria; phylum Pseudomonadota; class Alphaproteobacteria; order Micropepsales; family Micropepsaceae; genus Rhizomicrobium. Next base: position 1,447 of record DATIZS010000157.1, on the reverse strand, counting down.
TTATCGGAATGGTCGCGATCATGCGCGTCCAGGCAAACGGCGCGATGGTGTTGGAGCGCACATTCTTCTGCAGCCCCTCCATCGCGATGATGCGCGACAGCCCCACGATGCCCATCTTGGCGGCGGCGTAATTGGCCTGGCCGATATTGCCGATGAGCCCGGAGGTGGAGGTGAAGAGGACGAAGGAGCCTTCCTGCTGCTCGCGAAAATGGTTCACCGCGGCGTGGCACACATTGTAGGAGCCCTGCAGATGCACCTCGATCACTTTGTCCCAGTCTTCGTCGGTCATCTTGTGGAACATGGTATCGCGCAGGATGCCCGCCGGATTGATGATCGCGTGCAGGCCTTTGAATTCGTCCATCGCCTGCGCGATCATGTGCGCGACGCCGGGCCGCGATGTCACCGATTCCGAATTGGAAACCGCGCGCCCGCCGCCCTTGCGGATTTCGGCCGCCACCTGTTCGGCCGGCCCGGCCGAGCCTTCGTCGCCGCCCGCAACCGCGCCGCCCAGATCGTTGACGACGACGGACGCGCCTTCCTTCGCCGCCAGAAGCGCGCATTCCTTGCCGATCCCGTTCGCGCCGCCGGTGACGAGAACGACCTTGCCTTCCAGCACACCCATGTTTACCTCCGTCGATGGATATCGGCCGCGAGCCTAGACGGGCGCGCGCACGGAAAAAAGAGGCGAAAGTCCATGTGGGACATCAGAGCCGAACGGGCCGAAGACGCGGGCCCGGTGGAGGCGCTCGCCGCGCAGAGTTTCGGGCCCGGGCGCTACGCCAAATCGGCCTATCGCCTGCGCGAAGGCGTGGCGGCGGAGCCGGGGCTTTCCTTCGTCGCGGTCGAAGACGGCGTGTTGCGCGGCTCGGTGCGTTTCTGGCCGGTGATTGTGGGAAGCGAGAAGTCGTTGCTGCTCGGCCCGCTCGCCGTGCAGACCGATCAGCGCGGGCGCGGCATCGGCATCGCGCTGATGCAGAAGGGATTGGAGGAAGCCAAAAAGAAGGGACACCGGAGCGTCATTCTCGTGGGCGATGCGCCCTATTATGCCCGCGTCGGTTTCGCGCCCATCGCGCCCGGCCGCATCAAATTTCCCGGTCCCGTCGATGCGGCGCGCATCCTCGGCATCGCGCTCGTTGATGGCGCGCTCGATGCGCTCCAGGGAACCGTCAAACGCGCGCGCATCGACGAACCTGTCTGCGCGGATGGCGCGGGCGTGGGTTGAACCCGCTCGTTGTCATCCCGGGCGAGCCACGGAACGCGGCGAGGGAAGGGGACCCAGGTAGTGACGGCCTTAATGCCGGAAAAATTCGTTCTCATCACCGGCTGCTCCGGCGGCGGCAAATCCTCCGTGCTCACCGAATTGGCGCGGCGCGGCTTTGCCACATTCGAAGAACCGGGCCGCCAGATCGTGAAAGAGCAACTCGCAAGTGGCGGCGACGCACTGCCA
>DATIZS010000156.1:0-8527 GCA_035516955.1 Rhizomicrobium sp. | reverse complement strand
CGCTGCGAGCCGGCCCTTCGCAAGCCAGGCGGCGAGCGCGGGATCGAGTTCGGCCTTCACGCGCGCATCATAGCGGGCGAGCTGTTCCTCGCTGAGCACGCCGCGCCAGCGTTCGTTGGAACCCTTGAACAAAAAGCGTTCATAGCCTTTGTCCCAGGCGATGATCGCCTGCGGCAGGATTTCCGCGCCGTTCTTCTTCATGGTTTCGAAGCGCGCGGCTTCCACCAGCTCGGGCCAGATTTTTTCGCGGATGCCGATGTTCAGGAATTCGGCGATGCGGCGCATCTCGCCCGAAAGATCGGCTTTCAGGTCGTTGTAATGCACCATCAAAAGATTTTCCCGCGCGCGCTGGCGCCAGTAGCTCTTTTCCAGTTCGAAATATTTGTTGCAGGAGAAATCATTGCGCTTGTCGGCCTCCGGCCCTTCGATCAGCCAGGTGTCGAAGAATTCGGCCGGCGATTCGGGGGCGCGCGGCAAGGGCGCGCGGATGGTTTCGTCGTTCATTCCGGCACCGTCGAAGGCGGCCAGCACCATCTCGGAATAATTGCGCGAATGATTGTGCCACGACATGAAGGCGTCGCGCCCGTCGCGGGCGGTGTGGATGTAGCGCACATGATCGTAGATCGGCATGGCGTCGAAGGAGAGATGGCTTTTGATGAAGCGGCGATGCGTTTGCGCTTCTATCCCGGCGATCACGTCCTCGATCGGGCGGATGCGGTGGTCGATCCAGGGCGAAAGCTGGTGGATCGGGCGCGGCTCCGGCGACTGGAACACAAGCAGCGATACGATCTGCTGCGTCCAGGTCGTGCCGCATTTGGCGGAGGTGGCGATGACGATGTCGTCCTCGCGCGGGCGGTAATAGGCCCAGCGGCGGCTGTCATGCGACCAGCTCCGGCGCTCATATTTGGGTTCGCTGACAAGCTGCATGGCTGCCCTCCCTGAGGGCCGCGAACCTAACCGTGCGCAACCGCCAATCCAACCTCCCCCTTGACGCGCCGGGCCCGCCTCACTAAATGCCCGCCCAGATGCTGGCACTCTGGCTTGCGGAGTGCTGCCATCACCCGGCGCCATCGGCCCGGACGAGATCAACCTGTTGTATCATTTGAGATTTTTGGAGGCCCGCATGAAATTCCGTCCCCTCGGCGACCGCGTGGTCGTCCGCCGCGTGCAGGAAGAGCAGAAGACTGCCGGCGGCATCATCATCCCCGACACCGCCCAGGAAAAGCCCCAGGAAGGCGAAGTCGTCTCCGTCGGCCCCGGCGCGCTCGACGAAAACGGCAAGCGCGTCGTCCCCGAAGTGAAGCCCGGCGATTTCGTGCTGTTCGGCAAATGGAGCGGCACCGAAGTGAAGGTCGATGGGCAGGACCTCCTCATCATGAAGGAGTCCGACATCATGGGAATTCTCGAAGGGCGCAAGGCCGGCAAGAAAGCCGCGTAATCAGACAACCGAGAACAGAACACAGGTATCGGAAATCCTTCTGATCCCTGTTTTCAATATTCCGTATTCAGGAGAACCAACATGGCAGCCAAAGACGTGAAATTCGGCGCCGACGCGCGCGAGCGGATGCTTCGCGGCGTCGACATCCTCGCCGATGCGGTGAAGGTGACGCTGGGCCCCAAGGGCCGCAACGTCGTGATCGAGAAGAGCTTCGGCGCTCCGCGCTCGACCAAGGACGGCGTGACGGTGGCAAAGGAAATCGAGCTTCACGACAAGTTCGAGAACATGGGCGCGCAGATGGTGCGCGAAGTCGCCGCGAAAACCAATGACGCGGCGGGGGACGGCACGACGACCGCAACCGTTCTCGCACAGGCGATCGTGCGCGAAGGCTCGAAGTCGGTTGCCGCCGGCATGAACCCGATGGATCTGAAGCGCGGCATCGAGAAGGCGGTGCAAGCCGTCGTCGCCGATCTCAAGAAGCGCTCCAAGAAGGTCAAGTCGAACGAGGAAATCGGCCAGGTCGGCACGATCTCCGCGAACGGCGACAAGACCGTGGGCTCGATGATCGCCGAAGCCATGGCGAAAGTCGGCAATGAAGGCGTCATCACGGTGGAAGAAGCCAAGAGCCTCGAAACCGAGCTCGATGTCGTGGAAGGCATGCAGTTCGACCGCGGCTATATCTCGCCCTATTTCATCACCAACGCCGACAAGATGCTGGCCGAGCTGGACGAGCCCTATATCCTCATCCACGAGAAGAAGCTCTCCACGCTCCAGCCGATGCTGCCGATCCTGGAATCCGTGGTGCAGGGCGGCCGTCCGCTCGTCATCATCGCCGAGGAAGTCGAAGGCGAGGCGCTGGCGACGCTGGTGGTCAACAAGCTGCGCGGCGGCTTGAAGGTCGCGGCGGTGAAAGCGCCGGGCTTCGGCGATCGCAGGAAAGCGATGCTCGAAGACATCGCCATCGTCACCGGCGGTCAGGTGATCAGCGAAGATCTCGGCATCAAGCTCGAGAACGTGAAGGTCAACATGCTGGGCACCGCCAAGAAGGTGCGCATCACGAAAGACGACACCACGATCATCGACGGCTCGGGCAAGAAGGCCGACATCCAGGCGCGCGTCGCCCAGATCAAGGCGCAGATCGAGGAAACCACCAGCGATTACGACAAGGAGAAGCTGCAGGAACGCCTCGCGAAGCTCGCGGGCGGGGTTGCGGTCATCCGCGTCGGCGGTTCGACCGAAGTGGAAGTGAAGGAAAAGAAGGACCGCGTGGACGACGCGCTCAACGCCACCAAGGCGGCGGTCGAGGAAGGCATCGTTCCCGGCGGCGGTGCTGCGCTGCTCTATGCCACCAAGGCGCTGAAAGACCTCACCGGCGAAAACGAGGACCAGACGCAGGGCATCCATATCGTGCGCCGGGCCATCCAGGCGCCGATCCGCCAGATCGTGGAGAATTCCGGCGTGGAAGCCTCCATCGTGGTGGGCAAGCTTCTGGAGCAGAAGTCGAACACCTTCGGCTTCGACGCGCAGGGCGAGACTTACGTCGATCTCGTCGAGGCCGGCATCGTCGATCCCACGAAGGTCGTGCGCATCGCGCTGCAGGACGCGGCTTCGGTCGCCGCGCTCCTGATCACGACGGAAGCCATGGTCGCCGACCGTCCGAAGAAGGACGGCCCCGCCATGCCTGGCGGAATGCCGGGCGGCGGAATGGGCGATATGGATTTCTGAGCCATGTCGATCGGTGCTACCGATTGAGTGCGAAAAGGCCCGGCGGCAACGTCGGGCCTTTTTTGTTGCAGAGCATGTTCTGAACCGTTCGGTATTGGCAAATTGGGATGTATATGACCCAACCCGACGAATTTGAATATGAAGTGGCATTCTCCTTTATCGCTTCCGATGAATCGATTGCGATCAAGAATGCAGATCTTCTGCGTGATAGGTTCCGCGTGTTTGTCTACTCCGAACAGCAGAAGAAGTTAGCTGGGCGCGATGGAGAGGAAGCTTTCGCCAAAGTGTTTGCGAAACAAGCTCGGGTGGTGGTCATCTTCTTTCGGCAAGAATGGGGGAAGACGCCTTGGACACGGATAGAAGAAACAGCAATTCGTGGTCGAGCCCACGACCAAGGGTATGATTTCACTCTTTGGGTGCCGTTGGATAAAAGCGCAGATGTGCCGGCGTGGGTACCGAAGACCCGACTTTGGTACAATCTCGAACGCTTCGGTGATACGGGTCTTCGAGCTGTAATCGAGCAACTGATCCAAGAACAAGGTGGCGATACCAAGCCAGAGACACTGCACGAACGCAGCGAACGGATGCAGCGTGAGATAAAACTGGGCGACGCTCGCTCGAAGCTTATTGAAGGCTATGATCTAAGTAGCGCCCAAACCGTTGCCGCGAGTGCCAAAGAAATATCCGACGGTATCGTAACTTGGGTAGAAAACGGCGGGCTCCCCGACGCGCAGGTAAGACGGCACGGCACATACACTCTACTTATTTCAGACGACCGTACGCCTAGAGCGCCTGCCTGCTTGCTTCTCCGATGGACGCAGCCCTACAGAAATCACATTGGCCCCAAGGCGCGGATTATCGCTACGATTTATGAAGGGACACCGGAGTTTCCCGGCCTTTGGGTCGTCGATCAACCTATTCAAGTGGAAGAGTTTAACTTTGCGCCGGACTTGAACTATGCGTTCGAAATTTGCTGGAAGAAGAATGGAGACGATACGGAATTATCTCCACAGGCTACAATTGATATGATCGCGATGCGTTTCATGAATGCGATTGTTCGTCTCTCTGAACCGAAACGATGAGTTGATCTATAAATCTTTCCTCGCTAGATAGAATACGACGCGACCTCAAGCGATCATTTGGTATCCTCGCGCTTTTCCGTGTTGGCATTTTTATCTGCATCCTCATCCAGCTTCCACACCACCTCCACCTTCATCGGCGTGTCGACCAATTGTCCGTCCTTGATCCCTGGGCGGTAGTGCCAGCGCGCCACGCAATCCACCGCCGCATCGTCGAGGCGGTCGTAGGTGCTGGATTTCGAGACCGTGGGGTCTTTCACCGTGCCGTCGGCCAGCACGGTGAAGGAAACCTCCGTCGTTCCTTCCTCGCCCAGGATGCGGGCGAAGAAGGGATAATCGTCGCCGCAATTCTCCGGCTTCGACAGCGCGGGCGGCTGCGAATAGTGCTTCACCACGGCCACGCGCACCACCTCCTTCACCACCTTCACCGGCGCCTCGGTGTGCGCCGCGAGCTTTCCGTAAAGGTCGTAGAAGAAGAGGACCGACGAGCCGGTGGCCACCGCGCCCGCGATCACCACCGCCCAGAGGCGATGGCGGAAATTCTGGCTGTAGAACAGCCCCGACGAAATGACGAAAACGAGGAATTCGATGATGATCACGTTGGCTCCAGTCCCAAATCGGCGCGCACTCTAACCCAATCCTTGCGGCACAAAAGCGGCGCGGGCTTCCAAGCCGCGTCCGTATTGCCTACGATCCGGCCCGAGGCATCGGGGAAACGGCAATGAGCACAGTTCTGGTCACCGGCGGGTCCGGCTTCATCGGCTCTCACGCGATCATCCAACTCTTGACGCAAGGTCACACGGTGCGCACGACCGTGCGCAATCCGGCGCGCGAGGGCGAGGTGCGCGCGATGCTGAAAGCCGGCGGCGCCGATGCCGATTCGCGGGAGAAGCTCTCCTTCTTCGCGGCCGATCTCAACAGCGATGCCGGCTGGGCCAAGGCGGCGGAGGGCGCGGAGTATGTGCTGCATATCGCCTCGCCCTTTCCGCCCGCCGTGCCGAAAGATGAAAACGATCTCATCATTCCGGCGCGCGAGGGGGCGTTGCGCGTGCTCAAGGCCGCGCGCGACGGCGGCGCCAAGCGCGTGGTGCTCACCTCCTCCTTCGCCGCCATCGGCTACGGCCATGAATACAGCGACCGCACCTTCGACGAAAAAAGCTGGACCAATCTCAACGGCACCCATGTCCAGCCCTACGCCAAATCCAAGACCATCGCCGAGCGCGCGGCCTGGGATTATGTCGAGCGCAATGGCGGGGGCATGGAATTGTCGGTGATCAATCCGGTGGGCGTGTTCGGGCCGGTGCTGGGCCCGGATTATTCGACCTCGATCCTGCTTTTCCAGCGCCTGCTCGACGGCGACATGCCGGGATGCCCGAGACTTTATTTCGGGATCGTCGATGTGCGCGACGTGGCCGATATCCATATCCGCGCCATGACCAATCCGGCCGCCAAGGGCCAGCGCTTCATCGCCTGTTCGGGCGATTTCATGTCGATCCAGGAGATCGCGAAAGTGCTGAAGGCGCGGCTCGGCAAATGGGCGAGGCGCGTGCCGACGCGCCAGATTCCCGACTGGCTGGTGAAACTTTCGGCGCTGCGCGATCCGGCGGTGAAGCAGATCCTTCCCGAACTCGGCAAGAAGAAGAACGCGACGAGCGCGAAAGCGCAGACGCTGCTCGGCTGGAAACCGATTTCGCGCGAGGACGCGATCGTGGCGACCGCCGAAAGCATGGTGCGCCTCGGCCTCACCAAAGACAGCGCGAAAAAGGCGGCGTGAGATGCCCTTCTACGGCTATCTCGTTCACTTCCTCGCGGGCTGCTTCCTCGCCAATGGCGTGCCGCATTTCGTCTATGGCATCTCGGGCGAGAAATTCCAGTCGCCTTTCGCGAGCCCGCCGGGCAAGGGATTGTCCTCGCCGCTCGTCAATGTGATCTGGGGCTTCGCCAATTTCGTGGTGGGTTACCTGTTGCTTCTCACCTTCACGCAGGAAGGCGAAGCGCGCTCCTACGCCGATCTCGGCGCGATCGCGGCGGGCGTTTTCCTGATGGGCGTGATGCTGGCCACGCATTTCGGGCGCGTGCGCGCCGGTCGCTAGGCGGCTTTGCCGCGCCTTCATTTGCGCTATAGTGGCGCCGCGAAAGGGAGGGGCAAAGATGCGATCCGCAAAACCGGCACTGGTCTTCACATTATTGTGTCTGGCCGCGCCCTCGGCTCATGCCGGCGTCTATACCGACGATCTGAGCAAATGCCTCGTCAAATCCTCCAGCCCCGAGGATCAGAAGACGCTCATCATCTGGGTGTTTTCCGACATGGCGCTGCATCCGGCGGTGAAGCCCTATTCGGCGATCAGCGACGCGCAGCGCGATGGTTTCACCACCGCCGCGGCGCAATTGATGCAGCGCCTGCTCACCGTCGATTGCCGCGCCGAAACCGTGGCCGCGCTGAAATACGAAGGCAATTCGTCGCTCGAAGAGAGCTTCACCGTGCTCGGCCAGATCGCGATGCGCGGATTGATGAGCGATCCCGACGTCGCCAAAGGTCTGATGGCGCTGGGCAAGCATGTCGACAAGGACAAATTGAACCAGCTCGCGACCGAGGCCGGTCATCCGCCGCCCTAGGCTTCGGGGTGGCGGAAATAGGGCTCGACCGCGCCGTTCAGCCGGATGGTCATGGGCTTGCCGCGGCGGTCGACCGTCTTGCCGACCGAGACGCGAATCCAGCCCTCGCTCACGCAATATTCCTCGACATTGTTCTTCTCCTGCCCGTTGAAGCGGATGCCGACGCCGCGCTCGAGCAATGCGCGATCGTGAAACGGGCTGTCGGGATCGTTGGAAAGACGGTCGGGAAGTTTTTCGTCCATGTGCGCCTCCACCGTCTTGATTGTAGCGCGGTTTGGCCGTTGAGTGCGAGGCTCGAAAAACGCCCCGGAGCATCCCATGACCGTCACCATCTACGAATTCACGATCCCGCCCATGATCCGCGCGCTCACCAACCTGTCGAAAATTCTCGACAAGGCGGCGGCGCAGGCGAAGGAGAAGGATATTCCGCTCGCGAAGCTCGCCGAAGGCAGGCTTTACCCCGACATGCATCCGCTCACCTTCCAGATCCAGACGGCGAGCGACACCTCCAAGGGATGCGCCGCGCGGCTCGCCGGAATTGCGGCGCCCCCGATGGCCGACACCGAGAAGACGTTGCCGGAATTGAAGGAGCGCATCGCAAAGACGGTCGCGTTCCTGGAGAGCGTGAAGCCCGCGCAGCTTTCCGGCGCCGAGGACCGCGAAGTGGTGCTGAAATTCCCCAGCGGCGAGATGAAATTCACCGGCCGCGACTACGCCACCGGCTTCGCGCTGCCCAATTTCTATTTCCACGTCACGATCGCCTACGCGATCCTGCGCCACAACGGCATCGAAATCGGCAAGCGCGATTTCCTCGGCGCATGAGGCTCAAGGCGTTCCCTTGAGCAGCTTCGCATAGGCCGCGACCAGGCTCGGATAGGGTGGCACCCAGGTGTAGAGCGACTGGCCGTTTTGCGTCACCGCCTCCTTGATCTCGAAATGGAGATGGAAGGTGGTGACGGAGCTGCCGAAATTGTTCGAGACGTAACCGATGGCCTGACCGCGCGTGACGGTGTCGCCGACCTTCACCTTCAGATTCTTCATGTCCATGTGCAGATAGCGGTAGAGCCTGCCGCTGTCGGCGGTGAGATAGACCGTGTAGGTGCCGATCGAGGTGATGGTGCCGTCCTCGGCCGCATCGACGACGAAATGGTCCTGCCAGAGATGGCTGCCCGTATCGCAGCACGCCGCCGGGCGGATGTCCTGACCCTGATGGCCGGTGCCCGCCGGGCACAGCGCGGTCGCATAGCTTCGCGATTCGCAGAAATCGTCGCGCCAAGGATAGGAGTAGTTGCGCACATCGCCCTGCCCGCCCGCGGGCCCGCTCGTGCCGCCCACGCCCCACACTTGCGAATTGGCGTAGGCCGGCGCGGCATCGATGGGAAAACGCATGTCGGGCGACCACACGGTCGTATCCGTCGAGCCGCTGCCGCTTCCGGGAACCAGATGGCCCGCCGCGCAATACCAGGCGTCGTCGCCATCCACGAATGCACTTGCCGTCGAGCCATCGGGACATTGCGGCGCGTTCGACGCCTGTGATGGCGGCGGAGGCGGCGGCGGAGGCGGCGGCGGTGGCGGTGGGGGCGGTGGAGGAGGTGGTGGCGGCGGCGCGGGCTGCGTCGGCGGCGTGGTCGCCGGCGGATTGAACGAGGCGATGAAATCCATCGCGTCC
>DATIZS010000155.1:0-2892 GCA_035516955.1 Rhizomicrobium sp. | reverse complement strand
TCCTTTCTTTTTTCATCCCACTTCGTCATCGCCCGCTTCATGCGGGCGATCCAATTTCCTGCTCTCAAAAAATGGATGGCCCGGCTGAACCGGGCCATGACGAACTATGGGTTTGAGCTTCACCGCGACAGCTTGAAATCCGCGAGCGTTCCCGTCGCCGTGCCGGTGGCGGAGAACGCGCCGCCCAGCGTCTGGCCCATCAAATCGCCGAAGTTCACGAGCCCGACGGGTTTCCTGTGTTTGCCGCCGTGGAGAACCACCAGCTTCTTGAAGCTTCCGGCCATCTTGGTGATGGCGTCCGAAATGGACGCCTCGTCGCTGATCACGTCCACATTCGCAGCACCTTCGATGCCGCGCAGCTCCACGCTGTTCGCCGGATCGTTGAACACGTCGATCACATATTTCGCGATCAGCACTTCGGCCTGGGCGCCCGAGAATTCGCGCTTGGCGTAGAAGCCGGGAATGTAGCCCACGAATTCGTCATGCTTGTCGAGAAGGAGCAGATGCACGAAGCCCGGCTGATCGCGCAGCGCCTTGAAGAGCTGCTTCAATTCCACCGGATTGAAACGTTCCGAACTCGCCTTCAGCGAGACCAGAATATCCTTGCTCTTGTAATTGTCCGGATTCTTCACGACCTCGAGCTGCTCGATCTTGGTGTCGGGCCGGATGGAGAGCGAAAGATAGCCCTTGCCGTCGGGGAATTTGGAGATGACGTTGGCGGCCTTCTTGAGTTGCGTCGAGCCTAGGATCTCCTTGCCGGTCTTCACGGCCGCTGCATCGAGCGTCGTGCGCGCGAGTACGGCCGCCGCCGCGCCCATCGTCAGGGCCGCGGCTACCGCCATCATCAGGTTTTCCGGAATCCTCACGCCGAAATAGGGGGCAGCGATCAAAGCACCCCCCACGGCCACGCCGATCACGGCCGAGATGACAACCCTTTTCATCCACCCCTCTTGCCCGGCCCCTCGGCCCATGGCCGGGAAGCGGCGGAAATGCTACCTCAGATCGCTGATCGCGTCATCTGGCGAGGTTAATCATGTCGGCCACGGAAACCGTGATTTTGGCGGGCGCGCGCACGCCCATGGGCGGCTTTCAGGGTGAACTATCCGCACGTAGCGCGCCCGAACTGGGCGCCGCCGCGATCGCTGCCGCCGTGGCGCGGGCGGGCGTAATGCCGGCCGATGTGAGCGAAACGCTGATGGGTTGTGTATTGCCGGCAGGCCTGGGACAGGCGCCCGCGCGCCAGGCCTCGCGCTTCGCCGGTTTGCCCGACGACGTTCCGGCTACGACCGTCAACAAGGTCTGCGGCTCGGGCATGAAGGCGGTGATGATCGGCGCCGATCAGGTGGCGCTCGGACGCGCGGGCATTGTGGTCGCCGGCGGCATGGAGAGCATGACGAACGCGCCTTATCTTTTGCCGAAAGCGCGCGGCGGTTATCGCCTCGGCCATGGCGAGGTGAAGGACCACATGTTCCTCGACGGGCTCGAAGATGCCTATGAGCATCGCCTGATGGGCACCTATGCCGAGGACGCCGCGCGGCATTATCAATTCACCCGCGCCGAACAGGATGCTTATGCGATGGAATCGCTGATGCGGGCCAAGCGCGCGCAAGGCGACGGCTCGTTTGCCGATGAGATCACGCCGGTGAAGATCGCGGGCAAGGGCGGCGAGGTGGAAGTTCTGTTCGACGAACAGCCGCGCAAGGCGGACCCCGCGAAAATCTCCACGCTGAAACCCGCCTTCGCCAAAGACGGCACGGTGACGGCGGCGAATTCGTCCTCGATTTCCGACGGCGCGGCGGCGCTGGTGCTGACAAGCGCCGAAACCGCCGGCAAACGCAGCTTGAAACCGATCGCGCGCATCGTGGCGCAGGCCTCGAACGCGATGGAGCCGCGCTGGTTCACCACAGCCCCGGTCGGTGCCATCGAGAAAGTCCTGAAACTCGCGAACTGGAGCAAAGAAGACGTCGATCTTTTTGAGATCAACGAAGCCTTCGCCGTCGTCGCCATGATCGCAATGCGCGATCTCGGCTTGCCGCATGACAAGGTGAACGTAAACGGCGGCGCTTGCGCGCTCGGCCATCCGATTGGCGCAAGCGGCGCACGGATTGTGGTGACGTTATTGAATGCACTGAGCCGCCGGGGATTAAAACGCGGTATCGCCTCGCTCTGCATCGGTGGCGGCGAAGCGACGGCCTTGGCGGTGGAACTGCTATAATACTTGTCATCCCCGGCGAGTACGCGCACTTCGCGCGTGCGAGGGAAGGGGACCCAGATAGCGAAAGCGGTATAATGTTGAAAAATGAATCTCGAATCTCTTTCGCCGGTGGAGACGGTCTCACGACCTGGGTCCCCTTCCCTCGGCCTTCGGCCTCGCCGGGGATGACAATTTGATGTGTGAAAAATGACCACCCTCAAATCCTCCATTTCCCCCACCTCCGCCACGTTCAAATCGAACGCGAATGCGATGGCGGCGCTTGTCGATGAACTGAAATCGCGCATGGCGACCGCAGCACTCGGCGGCGATGAGCGCTCGCGCAAGCGCCACACCGAACGCGGAAAATTTTTGCCCCGCGCGCGTGTGGAGCGGCTGATCGATCCGGGTTCGCCGTTTCTGGAATTGTCGCCGCTCGCCGCTTACGGGATGTATGACGGCGATATCCATGCCGCCGGAATCATCACCGGCATCGGCTGCGTGGAGGGGCGCGAATGCGTGATCGTGTGCAACGACGCCACGATCAAGGGCGGCACCTATTATCCGATTACCGTGAAGAAGCATCTGCGTGCGCAGGAGATCGCGCGCGAGAACCGGCTGCCCTGCATCTATCTGGTGGATTCCGGCTGGGCGAATTTGCCGAACCAGGCGGAGTTTTTTCCGGATCGCGAGCATTTCTG
>DATIZS010000154.1:0-11249 GCA_035516955.1 Rhizomicrobium sp. | reverse complement strand
GCGCGGCGAAAGATCCTCGCGGCCCAGCGCCGGGAAATAGAGCGAAAGCCCCACGCCGAACAGGAAGACGAAAAGCGGCGAGGTGCTGGAGATCGCCTGCACGAGCGAAAGCGGCGCGAGCAGCGTCGCATAGCGCACGCCGAGCCCGCCGCCGAGATTGATGAGCTCATTGGCGGCGTTGATGGTGGTCATCGCGTAAGGATGCACCTTGAAGAGGCCGAAGAATTCGCGCCGGTAGGGCGGATAGAGAAGAAGCCCCGCGCCGAACACGATATTGCCCACGAAAGTCCAGAACGCGGTCGTCCAGAATTCGTCGCGGATGGCGAAGAATTTGAAGATCACCGAATTGAGCGCGAGCGTGAAGGCGCATGCCGCCATCAAAAGCACGATGCCGAGGCGCACGCGGCCCGCACCGCGCGGGCGAAGCGAAATCAGGATCACGCTTGACATGATGAGAAGCCCGCCCAGCAGCTGCTTCGGCGAAAGTGTCTCGTGCAATACCGCCCAGGCCAGCAGATAGGCGAAGAGCGGCGAAATCTGGAACAGGGGCGAGATGACGGAGGCTTCCTCCGTCTGCAGCGCGCGCAGATAGAAGAACATCGCGCCCATATAGAGCGCGCCCGAACCCACGATCACCGCGGTGGGAATGAGGCCGATCGCCAGCGTGTGCGGCTCGAAACAAGCGATGAAGGGCAGCGGCAGGAATCCGATCAGGCCCGTGAAAATCAGCAGCACGCCGACATCGCTCTCCTTGAAGAAGCGCTCGACGAGATATTTGTCGATATGGGTGGAGGCCGCCCACAGGACCGGTCCGGAAAAGGCGAAGGCGAGCCACATATATTATGTATAGCGCGGGGCGCGGGGAAATTCAGTTCAGTTCGCGATCGCCCACATAGCCGCGCAAGCCCCCCTGCATCTTGAGCATCAGGTCCTCGGCCACCTCTTCCATGGGAAAGCGGGGGGCGCTCTCGACGATGGCCGCGATGCGCAGTTCGCGTGGCAGCATGGGCAATTGCTGCGGATCGCACAGAAGGAACGCGGCGGGGGCATTCCGCTCTGGCCCGTCTCCCGTATCACGCATGGGGGTCTCCTGTTTGAACCCCAAATCTAGGGACGATGGCGGAGGCGATCATTGAGCGAGGTCAATTTCGCGCGCCCGGCCGATTCACTTTCGCTTGAGGAGCCGGGCGAGGTCCGCCCAGTTCCGCGTGTTGAGCACATCCTTCGGCGACAGCCAGCCGCGGCGCGCCTGATCGACCGCATAGCGCATGTAATCGAGCGTATCGCCGGAATGGGCGTCGGTGACGAGCGCGAGCTTCAGCCCCATCTCCTTGGCGAGCTTGCAATGGGAATCGTTGAGATCGAGGCGGGAGGGCTGGCCGTTGACTTCGAGATAACAGCCGCGCGCCAGCGCCGCCTCCATCACCTTGCGCATGTCGACGGCGTAAGCATCGCGCTCGCCGATCAGCCGGCCGGTGGGATGGGCGATGAGGTGGACGTGGCGGTTGTCCATGGCGCGGATGAGGCGTTTGGTCTGGTCGCCCGCGAACTGGGTGTGGATCGCGGCGGTGACAAGATCGAGCTCGGCGAGCATGCCGTCGTCCATCGCGAGCTTGCCGTCGGGCAATATGTCCACCTCGGCCGATTTCAGAATGCGAAAGCCGCGGCTGCGCGCATTCAGCCGGTCGATCGTATTCATCTGGCGGGCGAGACGTTTTTCGTCGAGCCCATGGGTGATGCCGACATGTTTGGTGTGGTCGCTGATGGCGAGATATTCGTAGCCGCGCGCGCGCGCCGCTTCCGCCATCTCCTCAAGCGTGGCGTTGCCGTCGCTGGCGTTGGTGTGGACGTGGAGATCGCCTTTGATGTCTTTCAGCGCAACGAGACGCGGAAGTTTGCCCGCCTTCGCCGCCTCGATCTCGCCCGTGTTCTCGCGCAATTCGGGCTCGATGTAAGGAAGGTCCAATTGCGCATAGACGTCTTTTTCGGTGTGCCCGGCGAGCCATTCCTCCTTGCGGAACACGCCATATTCGTTGATCTTCAGCCCGCGTTTGACGCCCATCTGGCGCAGATTGATGTTGTGCGCCTTGGAGCCCGTGAAATAGAGCAGCGCCGCCCCATAGGATTTCGCCGGCACCACGCGCAGATCGACCTGCAATCCCGATTTGAGCTTGACGGTGGCGCGCGTCGTTCCTTCGGCGAGCACGCTCGCCACTTCGTTGTAGCGCACGAAATGGCCGATCGCCTCCGCGCCCTTGGCGCAAATCGCAAGGATGTCGAGATCGCCGACCGATTCCTTGCGCCGCCTATAGCTGCCGGCGACGATCACCTTCTCCATGCCCTTGAAGCTTTCCAGATATTTGACGAGCGGGATCGCGATCTGCTCCGCCGCGAACAGGCGCACGCGCTGTTCGGCGCCCGAGACATGCGCCTCGGAGGCTTTGAGGATCGTCTGTTCGAGTTTCGCGCCGAAGCCGGGAAGCTCGTGCAGCCGGCCGCGGCGCGCGGCCTCGGCAAGTCCGGCCATGGATTTGATCTTCAGTGTCTCGAACAGGAGCTTGACGCGCTTGGGGCCCAGCCCCGGCACTTCGGCGAGATCGGCAAGGGCTGCCGGCACGCGCTTTTCGATATCGCGCAGCTCGGCGAATTTTCCCGTCGAGCAGATCTGCTCGAGCTTGTGGGCGAGATCCTTGCCAATGCCGGGAAGCTCGGAAAGATCGGCGCCTTCCTCCAGCATCGCGGTGACGTCGCGCGGCAGATTCTCCACCACGCGGGCGGCGTTCCTGTAGGCGCGCACGCGGAACGGATTGGCGCGGTCGATTTCCAGAAGCAGCGCGTAGCGCTCGAGCAGCCGCGCGATTTCCGGATTGTGGATGCTCATGCGCGCGTGGTTTTGGGGGCGTGCACCTTCACCGCGCCCTGGGCTTCGCGCGCGTGATCCTGAAGTCTGCGTTCGACCGCATCGAACACATCGCGGATGGCGACATGGATGTCTTCATGGGCGTGATCCTTCGGGCCGGCGCTCGTCGCGGCGATTTCGCGGCCGGGCACTTTGAGATCGACGCTGACGCGGAAGAGCTTGCCCTGCCGGTGATGATGATGCGGCGCCTGGATGGCGACGCGGCAGCTCATGATGCGGCCGAAGCGGCGCTCGAGCCTGGCGGCGTAGCGCCCGACATCGGTTTCGATCGCGGGCGAGGATTCCATGTTGCGGAAGGTGATCTTGAGCGGCAATTGCATGGCGTGGCTCCATTGGCGCCTCACTCGGCGGGGCGCACATGCTCCTTGAGCTGCGGCGCGATGCGCAGCCAGATCTCGGCCGCATCGAGCTTGGTGAAGTCGTGCGGCACTTCATGCCAGAGCGCGGGCCCCATCTTGCGCGGCAAAAGCTTGCGCATCTCGCCGAGGCTGCGCTCGGGCGCGACCAGCACGAAGCGCTCGAACGTGTGCGCATCGAAAGATTTCTCCAGGAACTGCACGATGGCGCGGGCGAAATCGTGTTTTTCGAGCTTGTGGTAATCGTGATGCGGCTCGACGCCGTGGCGCACGCCGCCGCCGGCCGATCCGAATTTCCGCCCGGGCTTGTCGCTCTTCAGATCGCCCGAATGGCGCTCGATATGGGAAGCCATCGGCTCGGCCGCGCGCTTGAGCGAGCGGGTGCCGTTGTCGCTTTCGAGCGTGAAGAAGAGAGCTTTGGCGCTGTCGGCGACCACGACCCATGTGGGGATTGTCCGCGTCTTCATGGCGACTGCCTCGCTTCGGGCATGACCGGATGAGGCCAGAGCATGCGCAATTCGAGCGGCAATTCGTTCTGCACCTTGAGCGTCTCGCCCGGATCGATGCATTCCTCGATCGCGGTGAAGGCGGCGCGGCACACTTCCTCGGCATAGTTCTTGAGCTGCGGCGGCAAAAGCGCCTCGACATGGGAGAGGAACTGGCCCGTGTGGCGCTCCTTGGCGAATATCTCTGCCGGGCGCCAGTCTTCGTAATAGAGCCCGCGCAGCAGCATGGGGAATTGCGCGCCCAGATGCACCGCATCCATCGGCATCAGCCGGTCGCGCAGCGCATGCAGCGTCGCGCGCAGCGCCGAAAGCGCGATGCGCCGGTCGTCGGTGCCGAGCTCGCGCAATACGACCTTCAGATAGCGGTTGGTTTCGTGCAGCGTCTTGTCGAAGACTTCGAGACCGGTGTTGCTCATGCGCGTTTCCCGAGTGGTTTCAGGCCTCAAAACGCTAGCCGAGGCGCCAGGATGCGCGTTGATTTGGCTCAATGGCGCGAGCGGGGAATCCCTTATATTTTCTCGATACTTACCTGCGGCAGCAGCGCCTGAACCGTGTCGGGGTGGCAAAGTTCCGTCCCCGGCGACAGAAGCGCTGCCGTGCCGGCCGCCACACCATGGGCGAGCGCGTCGGAAAGATCGTGGCCGAGCGCCAGCCGCCACACCATGCCGCCGAGGAAGGAATCACCCGCGCCCACCGTCGAGACCGGCTTGATTGCGGGCGCGCGCGCGCGCAACACCCGATCGCGCGTGATGAGAAGCGCGCCTTCCTCGGCCATCGACAGCGCCACGATCTCGGCGGCGGCTCTTTTGATGAGTTCGCGCGCGGCTGCGATGCGCGAAGCTTCATCGCGAAGTTCGCAATGCGTGAGCTCGTTCAGTTCGTTCAAATTCGGCTTGATCAGCCACACGCCTTCCTTCAGCGCCTCGCGCAAGGCGATCTCGGAGGTGTCGAGCACGATTTTCGCGCCCAGCCGCTTGGCGGTGCGCGCGGCGCGCGCGTAGAAATCGGGTGGAACGCCCGGCGGCAAGCTTCCGCTCGCCACCACGATCTCGGGCGTTGGTGTTGCGCGCTCCATCGCGTCGAGGCAGGCGGTCCATTCCGTCTGCACCAGGGCCGGGCCCGGCATGACGAAGCGGAACTGGTTGCCGGTGTCGGTCTCGGTGACGGTGAAATCCTCGCGCGTCTCGCCGGCGATGGGAATGGCGATGCTCTTGATGTTTTCGTGCAGCATGCCGCGCGCGAGCAATTCGCCGGTCGAACTGCCCGTGGGATAGATCGCCGAGGCATCGATGCCGAAGCGCTTCAAGACGCGCGCCACATTGACGCCGCCGCCGCCGGGATCGCGGCGCACGGTCTTGCAGCGCAGTTTCGCCTGCGGCACGACGCGCGCCACCGACGTCGAAAGATCGACGGCCGGATTGAGCGTGAGCGTCATGATTTCGGCGGGCAATTCCGGTCTCCGCGAGGCTTTTGGAGTATAAAGCGCACAACGCCGCAGGCCAGCGTTGATCTGGCGCAACCGGCTCTTTACGCCATTTTCGCCTCGATGGCGCCCACGCGGTCGATCTCCACGCGCACATGATCGCCGCTCTTAAGGAATTTCGGCGGCCGGAAGGCGAAGCCCACCCCGCCGGGCGTGCCGGTGAAGATCACGTCGCCCGAAACCACGCCGATGCGCTCTTTGCCGTCCGCTTCAAACGTCGCGCGTTTCATGGCTGCCTTCTCTCTGCGGGGATTCGAGCAGCCTCGCCGAGCTGACGCAAGCCGCCAATACCGCAAAGCCCGCGCCCACCAGAAGTGCTGCCTCGTTTCCCGCTTGCGGGATGCGCGCGAAAAGGAGCGCCACCAGCGCCGCACCGGTCGTCTGGCCGAGAAGCCGCGCGCTTCCGAGCATGCCGGAAGCGCCGCCGCTCCGCTCGCGCGGCGCCGCCGACAGCATCGCGCGATTGTTGGGCGACTGGAAAATGCCGAAGCCCGTTCCCATCAGCGCCATGCGCCAGACGATGCCGATGACATCCGGATGCGCCGGCAGAAAGGCGAGCGCAAGAAGCCCGCAGGCGAAGACGACGAGACCCACCGTGCACAAAAGCCCCGGCGGATAACGGTCGGCAAGACGCCCCGAGACCGGCGCCGCCGCCGCAATGGCGAGCGCCCATGGCGTGATCAGCAGTCCCGTGGCGACGGGGCTGTAGCCGAGCTTGTCCTGAAACAGAAAGGGCAGCGAAACCAGCGCCAGCATCTGTGCGATGAAGGAGCAGACCGATGTCGCGACCGACAGCGTGAAGATCGGGATGCGCAACAGATCGAGCGGCAGAAGCGGGGCCGCCACCGAGGACGCGCGGCGAACCAGCGCCCATGCAAGGGCCGCCACGCCGGCCGCTTCGAGCGCGAACCAGGCGATGCTCTCGCCATGGCCGACCGCGTCGATGCCCGCGATCAGAAGCCCGAACATGGAGGCGCTCAGAAGCGCGCTCGGATAATCGAATTCGCGTTTGGAAAGCGGATTGAGCGGCAGCGAAATGCGCCCGATGACGAGGCCCGCGATCCCGATGGGCACATTGACCGCGAAGAGCCATGGCCAGCGTCCGAGCGAAAGAATGGCGGCGGCGATGGTGGGCCCTGCCGCCGCCGAAACCGCCACCACCAGCGCATTGATGCCGATGCCGCGTCCGAGCAGGCGATGGGGATAGACGAAACGCAAGACCGCCGTGTTCACCGCCATGATTCCCGCCGCGCCGAAACCCTGGACGACGCGCGCGGCGGCGAGCTCCAGAAATGTCTGCGAGAACGAGCATGCCAGCGAGGCGAGCGTGAAAAGCGCCATGCCCGCGAGATAGATGCGCCGGTGGCCGACGATCTCGCCCAGCGCCGCCAGCGGCAGAAGCGAGATCATGATCGCGAGCTGATAGCCGTTGACGATCCAGATGGAGAAAGCCGCGTCGGTGTGCAGGTCGCGCGCGATGGTGGGCAGCGCCACATTGGCGATGGCGCCGTCCATCACCGCCATGGAGACGCCGAGCCCCATGGTGGCGATGGCCCAGTAACGCAGCGGCAGCGGCAGGCCGTCAGGGTGGATTTGCGGCATGGGCCGGATGCTTAGAGCAAACGGACCGAAAAATCATCGCACGGAATTCATACTGGCTATGTTTGCGCACCTAAAACGTCATGGCCGCCACCCGGGACCGCGCGAAGCGCGGCCCGAGTGCAGGCTCTTGTGGCGGCCATCCATAAACACCTTCTAGACCGAGGTTAGGGATGGCCGGGACAAGCCCGGCCATGACGAAAATAGAGAAGTTGAGCAAAATAACTAATTGGCCAGCGCATGCACCTCGGGCGTGCGGAAATCGGCGATGGCCGCAAGCTGGTCGGGCTTCAGGATCTTCACCGTCCCGTTCTTGAATTCGATCAGGCCCTCGCGGCGCAATTGCTGCAGCGTGCGGTTCAGATGCACGACCGAAAGCCCCATCGCATCGGCGATGATCTCCTGCGTCAGAGGCATGGAGATGGTGCCGTGATCGGCAAGGCCGACGCTGCCGAGCCGATGGGCGATTTCGAGGAAGAGATGGGCGAGCCGCTCATAGGCGTTCTGCCGGCCCACGCGCATGAGCTGGTTGAGCATCCAGGCTTCGTCGAGGCTGGCGACCGCGGCGCAGGCCGCAACCAGCCCGGGATGCATGCCCGGCGCATCGAGCACCGCCTCGCCCAGCCCGCTGGCATCGGCGATGGTGCAGCGCGTGAGCGCGATTGCCGCCGAAGGCGCGGTCGCGGCCGGCCGGTGCGAAAGCCCGTAAATATCGCCGGGCAGGATGAATTCGAAGATCTGCCGTCTGCCGTCCGACAATGTGCGGAAATGGCAGCCCCATCCCGCCAGCATCAGGCGCGGGCGGTTCAGCGCCTCGCTTTCGGCCAGAAGATGGGCCCCGGCCGGGACCTCATGCGCATTGGAGGCAAGGGCGGCGAGCAGGTTTTCCTCGTCGGATGTGAGCCGCGCATATTGGGAAAAGCGCTTGAGCACGACATCGGACACCGTGGCGCCATTGCCGTTGTGATGATTAAGTTCCTGATTTTGCAGCATGATATCCCCGTCTTTCCGGTCCAGAAGCGGCGGCGGCCCAAGGCCCGCTCTGCGCTCCGGCAACACAACGAATGACAGTGGATTTGGTTTCAAATGTTTGCGGCACGCGCGAGCAATGAAACCACCTCTTCGTCTGTGGTCTGCTCGAAATCGCGATAATGAAGACCGACGGCCGAGAAAGGCTCGGGCATGGAGAGGCAGACGATTTCATCCGCCTCTTTTTCGAGCAGTGCTACGGTCTCGGGCGGCGCGACCGGCATGGCGAGCACGATCCGCTCGGCGCCGCTCTGGCCGAGCGCCTTGAGAACGGCACGCGCCGTTCCGCCCGTCGCGATTCCGTCATCGACGACGATCACGGTGCGGCCCGTAAGATCGGGCGCGGGCCTGGTGCCGCGATAGGCTTTACGCCGGCGTTCGAGCTCCTCGCGTTCGCGCGCCGATTCGGCGGCGATGTAGGATTCGCTGGGCCGCACGATGCGCACGACATCGTCATTGAGCACGATCTGCGGATTGGCGCCGTCGACGACCGCGCCGATGCCGAGCTCGGGGTGGCCGGGCGCGCCGATCTTGCGCACCAGCAGAACATCGAGCGGCGCATGGAGCGCCTTGGCGACTTCATAGGCCACCGGCACGCCGCCGCGCGGAAGCGCGAGCACGATGGCGTTCTTGTCCTTGTATTTCGCCAGCGCGGAGGCGAGCTTTCGCCCCGCATCGTGGCGGTCGGCGAAGACGTCCGCGCGCGCCTCTTTGGGATCGCGCAGGAAGCGCTGAAACCATTCGATGGCATGGGCGATCACGTCTTCCATCGTGCCCGGCTCCTCGAACAAATGGCCCGCATGCGGAACAATGCGGATCTCCTTCTCGCAATGGAGCATGTTGAAGGCGTTGCGATTGTAGGCGATCACGGGAATATCGTCGCCGCCGACAATGAGAAGCGTGGGCGCGGTGACGCGCGCCAATACATTGGCGGCGAGATCGGGCCGCCCCCCGCGCGAGACGATGGCCGAGATCTTCGGGCCGATGACCGAGGCGGTGAGCGCCGCAGCCGCGCCCGTGCTCGCGCCGAAATAGCCGATGGCGAGTTGTTCGAGCGCGTCTTCCGTTTTCGCCCATTGCGCCGCCATCACGAGGCGCTTCGACAACAGCGCGATGTCGAAGACATTGCGGCGGTCGAGTTCCTCGCCTTCCTGCAGAAGATCGAGCAGAAGTGCGGCGAAGCCCGTTTCGCGCAAGGCTTCGGCGACGGCGCGGTTGCGCGGCGAAAGCCGCCCCGAACCGCTGCCATGGGCGAAGATGACGAGGCCTTGCGCCTCCGCTTCGGGAATGCCCAGCACGGCTTTCAAACCGAGCGGCGGGATTTCGACGTCCTGGAAGCCTGCGCGCATGTCTAAAGTCCGAAGGGATAAGTGTCGGGCATGCCCACGGGTCTTTCGCCGGGAAGCGGCGTGACCGCGCGCGTTTCCTCGAACCAGACGAAAGCATCGAACTGATCGGGCAGCACGGCGCGGAAATAATGGCTGAGCAATTCCGATTCGGGGCGATAGACGACGCCGATGGCGCGTTCGAGTCTGGGATCGGCGAGCGCTTCGGAAAGATCGGCGCGGCCCTTCCACCAGGTCAGCGAATGCGATTGGCCCGCGTGGCGGAACAGCGCTTCGTAGGAATCCTCGCGCGCCGGGATCACGCGCTTGATCTCCATATCGCCGCCCCAATCCGAGGCGGCCGCGACGGTTCCCCGATCGGTGCCGAAACCGATGAGGGCCGCTTCGTCGCCGTAAGCGGTGCGGCAAAGCTCGCCGATGTTGAATTCGCCTTCCCAGCCCATCGACGTCGCGGACGCATTGCCGATATGGGAATTGTGCGCCCACACCACCGCCTTCGCGCGCGGGCCCCGATGATGCATCAGCCGCTGCAGCGTATCGAACATATGCCGGTCGCGCAGGTTCCAGCTTTCCGCCGAGCCGTGATACATGATGCGGTAATATTGCTCGGCCGCGCGTACGATGCGCGCGTTCTGCGCCGCATCGAAAAAGCTTTCGCCGTCGCGCAGCAGATAATCGAGGCGCTTTTCCAGCAGCGTGTGCAATTGCGCCGCCACTTCGGCCTCGCAATCGGCGCGGCCCGAAAGGGCGGCGCGGCCGTAACGCTGCGGCTCGGCCTGCCAGGGCGTGAGACAGCCATAACGCGCGCGGGCTTCGTTGGCGGCGTCCGGATCGACGCGGTCGAGATAGCGCAACACCGCATCGACCGAGGCGTTCATGCTGTAGACATCGAGCCCGCGGAATTCGGCGCGCGCTTCCATCGGCAGCGACTCGTTATGTGCGCGCAGCCAATCGACGAAATCATGCACCTCGCGGTTGCGCCACATCCAGGTCGGGAAACGCGCGAAAGCTTCCTCTTCGCTCGTCTCGGGCTCGCGGTGGCGCACATAGCGGTCGATGCGCGCCGCATCGGGCCAATCGGCTTCCACCGCCACGATATTGAATCCGTGATTCTCGATCAGGCGCCGGGTAATCGCCGCGCGCGCGCGATAGAATTCCGACGTGCCATGCGTTGCCTCGCCCAGCAGCACCACTTGTGCGTGCGCGAAGCGGTCGAACTCCACGGCGAAATCGGGCCGGCCGGGCGGCGGCAATGTCACGCCATCGCGGCGCAGCAATTCGACCGTTTCGCGAGCGGCGATTTCCCGGGTCCGGGCAGCGGCGGCGCTGAGTGGCATGGGGCACCTTCCAGCACGCATGCTGACGTATCTGGAAATGCGCCCACAATACGGAATGTTCCTTAGAGCGCGACCGGAAAAAAGCGCGCGGCGGGAAAAGTGCGAAGCGGTTTTCCCACAAACCGGCAACAAGAAAATAGGCGGCGAAGTTGTCTTCGCCGCCCAAGGGTTCAACGGGTGAGCTAAAAGGAGACCTTCGCAGAACCGAATTCCATCAACGCAGGAACAGGGGGCGAAAAACTTCTCCGGCGCGCACCCTAGAAATTACTAACATCTCTGTCAATAGTTTACTGACATCGATCTCGATAAATAAAATGTCACGGCTTTGTGCGAATCTTGCGCGCCGGCCGGAGACTTGGCGCAAATCCTAGAAAAAATTCGGCAGCAGATAGGCCGCCATCCGCCGGACGGCATCTTTGTCGCGCCCCAGCATGGCGCGCAGATTCTCGCCGATCACGGCATCGCCGAAGGCGCAGAGCGTGAGGAAGAGAAGCGCGGACGCGGTGTGTTTGGGCGGCTCGGATCCGTCCCTGGTCACGCGGTCGGTAATGGCCTTGACGAGGGCATGAACCGCATCGCGCACGGGATCGAGATGCGCATGCTTGTTGGAGAGCGCGATCCAGGCGGCAAGCTGACCCGCGCCGCCTTGGCCGAACGCATCGAACACGATGTC
>DATIZS010000153.1:0-4682 GCA_035516955.1 Rhizomicrobium sp. | reverse complement strand
CACCAGCGGGCCGGCGGAATAGCCGACGTAATAGCCGGCCATCAGAACGCCGATGCTCCAGGATGGAAAAAGCTCGAGGCCGGCGCGCACGCCGAGCAGATCGGTCTGAAGCGCGTTGGCGGTCTGCATGACCCCGCCCGTCACGATGACGGCCCATACCGCCAACAACGCGACGCGCATGCGTGATTTCCCATCCCAATTCGTCATGGCCGCCCTTGTGGCGGCCATCCATAAACACAAATCCAGACGGAGTGTATGGGTGGCCGGGACAAGCCCGGCCATGACGAATTTAGTTATGGATCAAGAGGAGTGCGACTGGTCCTGCTCGGGCGTCAGCGACGCCAGGATGCTCACAATGTCCGGCGTCAGCACGAAGGTCTGCGAGCCGATCTGCGGCAGGCTCGTGTCGCCGTCGAGAAGCGTGGGACGCCAATCTGCGCGCGGATCGGACGAAGGCCGGGCTCCGGGCGCAATCGCCGGCGTCGTTGCGGTTTCGCTTGCGGGCGCGCTCGCGCCGGTCTGCTTCAATGCCCAATCATGGACTTCGCGGACCGTCTTGGGCGTGCCGTCGGCATGATAGAACACGCTGCGATTGGCGCTCGCCGCTTGCGGGAAGGCGGCGGCGGCGTTCGCCGAGGGGTCCGTGTCGCTCATGCGGATCAGCTTGCAGGCGGCCGACGGCCCCATGAAATGGGCGGCATAAAGCTCGCCATTGCAGACCGTGCGGCCGAGGCTCTGTTCGAGCGCCGATTTGGTCTGGCCGGCATATTCGCCCTCCATGAGGGCGGCGATCTGGGGATCGTTTCGCAGGGCAAGAATTGCCTGCCGGTCGGCCGGATTGTCCGCATGGTAGCGGCCGTCGGCGCCCTGGCTGATGGCGGCGGCGTAAGGCGAAAGACCGAATTTGGCGCCATATTGCTTGACGAGGCCAAGCCAGGTCTGGTCGATGAACTGGAAGAGGCCGGTGGCCGACGAAGTACTTGATTTTGCTTGCGCTTTCAGCCCGCTCTCGCGCATGGCGGTGTCGAGCAGATAGGAGAAATCCGAGCCGGTTTCGGCGGCGGCGCGGTGAAGCGCGGCCACGACGCCGGAAGGCGCGGACGGGATCGCTGCGGTGGCTTCTGCCAGCATGGTCAGGTTCTCCTGACCTCTCTCAAGGCAATGAGCGTGCCAGTTCGTTGAGAAAGGCTTCGCGCGCCGCGGGCGCGTAAGGGCTGGGCGAGCCCCTGCCCCAGACGGGCTTGGGCCAGGCGTGATCGCCGGGCTTGCGTGCCACCACATGGACATGAAGCTGGGCGACGAGATTGCCCAGTGCGCCGACATTGATCTTGGCCGCGCCGGTGATCGTCTTGAGCGTCCGGCTGGCGAGCGAAATCTCCTCGATCAATGTGGCGCGATCGGCGGCGTTGAGATCGTGCAGTTCGACGAGATGGGGCCGCTGCGGCACCAGCACGAGCCAGGGATAGCGCGTATCGTTCATCAAGAGAACACGCGACAGCGCCCAGTCGGCGACGAAGACCGTGTCGGCGGCAAGGCGCGGATGGAGCGCAAATCCCGTCATGGAGCAAAGCGTCCGGGCGCGAAGGCGGAAATATCGGTGGGCAGCGGTTGATTCAAAATGAGCGCGGCCATCGTTTCGGCGATGATCGGCGCCATCAGGATTCCGTTGCGGAATTGGCCGGAGGCGACGAACACGTTTTCGACCGCGCTCGCGCCGAGCACCGGAAGGCGGTCGGGCGCGCGCGGACGCAAACCCGCCCAATGTTCGGCGATCTCCCAATCGCCGAGCGCGGGACACAATCCCTTGGCACGATCGAACAGGAATTCGCGCGCGCTGTCGCTGAGCGACGTGTCGAAGCCCGCCTCTTCCACCGTCGCGCCGACGAACAGGCGGCCATGGCGCGGGGCCATGTAGACGCCGTTACCCCAGAGAAGACATGAGGGCAATTGCGCGCCTCTTCGCGGTTGAAGCGAGATCATCTCGCCTTTGACGGGCGCGATCTCCGGAATCGTTCCGTCCGGGAGCCCCGCGATTTGCGACGTCCACGCACCGGCCGCGAGCACGAACGCGTCGGCGAAATAGACCTTGAACGGCGTGCGCGCGGCGACGGCGCGTTTCCCTTCCATTTCGATGCGCACGGCCGCTTCGTTGACGGAAAGCGTTCCGCCCGCGCGCTGGAATGCGAGCGCGAGCGCCGCACCGAGCGCACGATTGTCGACCTGCGCTTCGTCCGGATCCCACAGGCCGCCCGCGATGTCTTCGCGCAAAATCGCCGCAATCGCGCGCGCATCCGATGCGGAAATGAATTGCGATGGCGCGCGTGTTCTCAGCGCTTGAGCTTCGGCCGCGTTCATCGCGGCGATGAGAACGCCATCCTTGCGATAGGAAATGGCTTTTCCGGAATGTTCCTCGATCTCGCGTGCGAAATCCGGCCACATCCGCGCCGATTGCGCGCAAAACGTCGCCTCGGCGGGTCCGGCTTCGGCGCTTTCGGCGGAAGCCGCGATCATTCCAGCCGCCGCCCAGGTCGCGCCAT
Source organism: Rhizomicrobium sp. (assembly GCA_035516955.1). Lineage (GTDB taxonomy): Bacteria > Pseudomonadota > Alphaproteobacteria > Micropepsales > Micropepsaceae > Rhizomicrobium. Next base: position 2,145 of record DATIZS010000153.1, on the reverse strand, counting down.
GGCCGGCGGACGCGCGTTCGAGAACGGTGACGTCCGCGCCGTGCAACGCCAGCTTCCAGCCGATGGAAAGCCCCGCAACGCCCCCGCCGATGACGGTGATTTTCATAGGGCAGGCTTTAAGCGCTGCGCCATGCGCCGTCAAACGTAATGACGCCCACGCGCCGCGCGAATAGTGACCGCGGACGCAAGTTCCGCCATACTTCCACGAAAGGAGACCAGCCATGGAAAAGGCCACGTTCGGTGCGGGTTGTTTCTGGGGCGTCGAGGATTTCTTCCGTCAGGTGCCGGGCGTGATCGATGCGGTGTCGGGCTATTCGGGCGGCGGCGTCGATCATCCGACCTACAAGCAGGTGTGCAGCGATCGCACCGGCCATGCCGAAGTGGTCGAGGTGACATACGATCCGGCGCAGGTTTCCTACGCCACGCTGGTCGATCTCTTCTTCAAGATGCACGATCCCACGCAAATGAACCGCCAGGGGCCGGATGTCGGCACGCAATACCGCTCGGCCATCTTCACCCATTCGCCCGAACAGGCGCGCGTCGCCATGGAGCGGCTGGAAGCGGCGCGCGAACGGTTCCGCAGGCCCATCGTGACGGCCGTCGAGCCCGCCAAGACGTTCTGGCGCGCGGAGGATTATCATCAGCGCTATTTCGAGAAACATGGCGGCCATTGCCATGTCAGCTACGCGGAAGTCGCGGGCTCATGAAACGGCGGCGCGCGGCGGCGGGAGCGGCAATCGTCATGGCGATGGGTTTTCTGGCGAATACGGCTTACGGACAGATGAGCCGCGGCGACCGTTATTCCGGCGCGCCCTGGGCGACGCGCTCGCCGGTTCTGGCCGAGCACGGAATGGCGGCGACCGAACAGCCGCTGGCGAGCGAAATCGCGATTTCGATCCTGAAGAAAGGCGGAAGCGCGGTCGACGCGGCCATCGCCGCCAACGCGGCCATCGGATTGATGCAGCCGGTGCTGAACGGCATCGGCGGCGATTGTTTCGCCATCGTCTACGATCCCAAGACGAACAAGCTTTACGGCTATAACGGCTCGGGCCGCGCAGCGCTGGGCCGCGATTTCGGGAAGATGCAGGAAGAAGTCGCCGCCGCCTACGAGAGGGCCGGCAAGCCCTATGTCGCGCATATTCCGCCCGTGGGTTCGCTGCCCGTGACGGTGCCGGGCACGGTCGATGCGTGGTTCGCGCTGCACGACCGTTTCGGCAAATTGCCGATGACGGAGGACCTGGCGCCCGCCATCGCTTACGCGAAGAACGGCTTTCCCGTTACCCAGCTCATCGCCGATTACTGGAAAGGCAACATGGCCGCGTTCGAGAAGAACAAGGCCATGATCGAGGAGCTGGATAACGCGCGCGCGACCTATCTGATCGACGGACACACGCCAGCGGAAGGAGAAATATTCAAGAATCCCGATCTCGCCCACACGCTGACGCTGATCGCCAAAGGCGGGCGCGATGTCTTCTACAAGGGCGAGATCGCGCACACCATCGACGCCTATTTCAAGCGCATCGGCGGCGATCTGCGCTACGAGGATTTCGCGAAGCACCACGGCGAATGGGTGGACCCGCTGTCGGTGAATTATCGCGGCTATGATGTTTACGAACTTCCGCCCAATGGCCAGGGCGTCGCCGTGCTGCAGATACTGCAAATCCTGAAGGGCTACGATCTGAAGGCGATGGGCGCGGGCTCCGCCGACACGCTGACCGCGATGCTGGAAGCCAAGCGGCTCGCCTTCGAAGACCTCGCCAAATGGTACGCCGATCCGGCCTTCGTCCATGTTCCGATGAAGGGCCTGCTCTCCGACGCCTATGCCGACGAGCGACGCAAGCTGATCGATCTCAATCGCGCCAATCCGGATTTCGGGCCCGGCGATCCCACGCTCTATGACGGCGACACGATCTATCTCACGACCGCCGACAAGGACGGCATGATGGTCTCGCTCATTCAATCCAATTATCGCGGCATGGGATCGGGGCTCGTCGCCGATCATCTCGGCTTCATGTTCCAGGATCGCGGGGAACTTTTTTCGCTCGATCCCAAGGCCGCCAATGTCTATGCGCCCGGAAAACGGCCGTTCCACACCATCATTCCCGGCTTCGTGATGAAGGACGGCAAGCCCTTCATGTCGTTCGG
>DATIZS010000152.1:0-2052 GCA_035516955.1 Rhizomicrobium sp. | reverse complement strand
TGGCCGGTTCGTCGGGCGCCAATCCGTTCGCCTGCATCGCGGCGGGCATTGCGTGCCTCTGGGGGCCGGCGCATGGCGGCGCCAACGAGGCGGCGCTCAAGATGCTGGAAGAAATCGGCACGGTCGACCGCATTCCGGAATTCATCAAGCGCTCGAAGGACAAGAACGACAGCTTCCGCCTGATGGGCTTCGGCCACCGCGTCTACAAGAACTACGATCCGCGCGCCAAGGCGATGCAGGTGCAGTGCCATGCGGTGCTCGACGAACTGGGCATCCATGAGACCCCGCTCCTGAAGGTGGCGATGGAGCTCGAAAAGATCGCGCTGCACGACGATTATTTCATCGAGAAAAAGCTCTACCCGAACATCGATTTCTATTCGGGCATCACGCTGAAGGCGCTGGGCTTCCCGACCTCGATGTTCACGGTGCTGTTCGCGCTGGCGCGCACCGTGGGCTGGATCGCGCAGTGGAAGGAAATGCTGGAAGACCCGCACCAGAAGATCGGGCGGCCCCGCCAGCTCTACACCGGGCCGAAGCAGCGCGGCTACAAGCCTATCGAGAAGCGCTGACCGTCGCGCGCGAATTCGAGCAGTGCGTGGGCGGCGCGCAGGCTGGGCGCTTCTTCGCCCACGCCCAATTGATGCGCCGCCTCGGCCAGATCCCTCTTCTGTTTTTCGCGCATGTGGGGATCGCGGAAAAGTTTCGTTAGCGCCGCGGCGAGCGCTTCGGGCCTGCACCGTTCCTGGATGAATTCGGGAACGGCTTCGCGGTCCAGAAGAATATTCACCAGCGTCACGAATTTCACGTCGATCAGCGGGCGCATCAGTCTGTAGCTGAGCCAGCCGGCCTTATAGCCCACGACCATCGGCGTGCCGGCGAGCGCGAGCTCGGTCGTCACCGTTCCCGACGCGGCAAGCGCGACATCGGCGGCGTCGAAGGCAGCGAATCTGTCGTCGTTGCCTTCGAGGATGTGAAGCGGCGTGGGCCAGTCGCGGGTCGCGGCGCGAACGCGCGCCGCCACGTGATGAACCGTGGGCATGACGCAGACGAGATCGGGAACGTCGTTCTTCAAGAGGGCGACGGCCTCGCGGAACGGCGGCAGGATGAACCGGATTTCATTGGTCCGGCTTCCGGGCAGAACCGCAAGCAAGGGCGCGTCCGGCGCAATGCCAAGGCGCGCGCGCAAGCGATCGCCGCCCGTCATGCGCGCCGCGCGCTCGATCACGGGATGGCCGACGAACACCGAATGAAGCCCATGCGCCTCGAAGAACGGCGCTTCGAACGGCAGAAGCGCCAGCACGAGATCGAAATAATGCGACATCTGGCGCGCGCGATATTGCCGCGAGGCCCAGACCTGCGGCGCCACGTAATTCACGGTGCGGATCGACGGGCTCTTGCGCTTCAGACGCCGCGCGATCTGATGGGTGAAATCGGGGCTGTCGATCAGCACCACGGCGTCGGGGCGCGTTTCGAGCGCGTAGTCGGTGGCCTGCCGCACGCGGCGGAAAATCGCGGGAAGTTTCGGCACCACCTCGCGCAATCCCATCACGGCGGTGTCGTCGAGCGGAAAGAGCGTCTTTAATCCCTGCGCCGCCATGGCGGAACCGCCTACGCCGACGATGCGCACGCTCTCACCCGCGATCGCGCGAATGGCCGCCATCAATTCGCCGCCAAGCTGATCGCCCGACGGCTCGCCGCACACGAGCATGAGGGTGAGCGGGCGGGCCGGAAGATTGGACATGGCTCAATCGGCAAATGCGCCGCGCGCGAAGCCGTACACGAAGATTCCGGCTTCGTCGGCGGCCGCGATTACGCCTGCGCGATCCATGATCAACGCCGAATTTGCTTCGACCGCGATGCCGTGAAGGCCCACGGCCGCGATGTTTTTCACGGTCCGAACGCCGAGAACGGGAAGATCGGTTTTGCCGTCCTGCGTAGGCTTGGTCGCTTTCACCAGCACGCCGGCGGGCTTTCCGCGAAGCCCTCGCAGATTTTCCGGCAGCGTTCCCACGCGCGCGATCATGGCGTCGGTGCCTTCGGCGGCCTCGACCG
>DATIZS010000151.1:0-6941 GCA_035516955.1 Rhizomicrobium sp. | reverse complement strand
TCCCGCGTCGAGATCCTCAAACATTCGCATTCCGGCAAGGTGCCCGCTTTGCGGATCGCCGAAAGCGGGCGCGAGCACCTGATCTGGGACAGCCTCGCCATCTGCGAGACGCTGGCCGAGCGCCACCCGGACGCGAAACTCTGGCCCGACGATCCGTTTTCCCGCGCCGAAGCGCGCGCTTACGCGTGCGAAATGCATTCCGGATTTCCCGATGTGCGCGACCAGCTCTCGATGGATTTCGCGCGCCACGTTACCGCGCCTGAACTGCGCGAGGAAACGAAAGCGCAGATCGCGCGCATCATCGAGGCCTGGACGCATGCGCTGACGCGGCACGGCAATGCCGGCGGTTTCCTATTCGGACGTTTCTCCATTGCCGATTGCATGTATGCGCCGGTGTGCTCGCGCTTCGTCACCTACGGAATCGAAACGCCGAAACGCGTCGGCGATTACGTCGCGCGGGTAATGGCGCTGCCTGCCATGAAGGAATGGGCGAAGGACTCTCAAGCCGAAGTGGACGCCGGAATTTCCTAAGTACCGTCGGGACGCTTCGAGGCTTCGCGGAAGAAGCGCGCCGCACCCGGATGCAGCGGCGCCGGCAGATTCGACGTGGCAGACTCGATGCGGATCAGCTTCGCGCTCGGATGGCTTTGATCGAGCCGCGTGCGGTTGGCCGGATTGAAAAGCGCGCGCACCACGCCATAAACGATGCCGGCTTGCGCCGAATCGTTGACCACCCAAAGCGCGCGCGTGCTCACGGTCTGCGTCGCGGGCGCGTTCGCATAGGTGCTCGCCGCAATCACGTCGGCGGAAAGCGCCGGGTCCTCGGCGATGAGCCGCTTGCGCCCGGCGCCGTCGATCGGCACCAGCACCGCGCGTCCGCGCTGGATCAGATCGGCGACGAGGCCCACCGGCGCGCCGCCCACGAAGAAGAACGCATCGATCTTTCCTTTTTGCAGCGCATCGGCCGCGACATCCGACGACATGCGATGCACCTGGACGCGCGACAGGGGAATGCGCCAGGCATGCAGCACCGCTTCGGCCGTCATCGCGGAGCCCGAATTCTCGTCGCCCAACGACACGCGCTTGCCGCGCAATTGCGCGATGGTCGCGATATGCGCATCCTTCGCGGCCACGACATGCACTTCCTCGGGAAAGAGTGCCGCGATCACCGCCAGATGCTTGAGCGGCCCGCTCTTGCGGAACACGCCCTCGCCTTTCACCGCCGCCTTGACCACATCGGCTTGCGCGAGCCCGGAATCGACGCGGCCCGAATTCACGTCCGTCACGTTCTCCACCGAGCCTTCGCTCGTCTGCACCGAAGCGATCATGCCTTCGGGCCCGCAGGCCCCTTTCGCCTCGCAGCGGTCGACGCCGCTCGGATGGCTGACGATGCCCGCGATCGCCTGGGCGATGGGGAAATAGGTTCCCCCCGTGGGCCCGGCCGCGATCACGAAGGAGATCCGCTGCGCCAGACCCGGCGTCGTGCCGAGGCCCACCACGAGCGCCAGCGCCAGCGCGCCGCCCAGAACTGCAAGGCCTGCGAAACGGAATTTCATCGTTCGCCATCTAACCGCTCTATTGCGTCAATAATTGGACGGAACACGGCTTTTCGGGCTCTTTACCGGTATGTTTAAGCCTTTGTTGACAGGGGCCGGGGCATCCTCGGGGGACGCGAATTCCAACCGAAGGCCAGCCCCATGAACCGCTTTCTGGTTCGCACCGCGACCCTTGCGCTTGGCGCCGCTCTGAGCGCCGGCTGCTCCACCATCGGCGCATCGAACGACAAGGAGGCCGCCAAGGCCGCGGCACCCGCCGCACAGCCCGCGCCCACGCTCGAAGCCAATCTCGACACCGAGATCAAGAACGCCCAGGCCCAGCGCGCCAGCGGCGATCTGATGGGCGCCTCCAAGACGCTGACGCAGCTCATGCTGGTCGCGCCCGACGATTCGCGCGTGGTCGGCGAATACGGCAAAGTTCTCGCCCAGCGCGGCAAATCCGACGACGCCATCGCCTTCCTCAAACGTGCCGTCGAGCTCAATCCGCGCGACTGGTCGCTCTATTCCGCGCTCGGCGTCGCCTTCGACGAAGCCAATGATCACGCAAACGCCCAGGCCGCCTACAAACAGGCGCTGGCGCTGAAGCCCGGCGAGCCGGCGGTGCTCAACAATCTCGCCTGCTCCAAGATTCTGGCCGGCGATTACGCGGGCGCCAAGGCGCTGCTCGAACAGGCTTCGGCCGCGGGCCAGGCCGATCCGAAGATCACGCACAATCTCGCGCGCGTGGCCGATCTCGAAGCCGCCGCCCAGACCGCCAAGGCCGAAGCCAAGCCGATGACGCCGGTGGCGGCCGCGGCCAAACCGACAGCACCTTCCGCCGCGAAACCGTCGCTCGAAGCCGTCGCATCGCCCAAGCCCGCGCCGGTTCCCGTCGCCGCCCTGCCGCCGCCCGCCATGCGCGGCGTGGTGATGCAGAAAGTGCCGGACGATCCGATGGCCGGACCCGTGGCGACGCATGAGCCCGCGAAGCTCGCCAACGATGCGGCGCCCGCAAAGCCGGCCGCGAAGAAATCGGCCAAGGCGCCGAGCCTGCGCACCGCGGCGGATTGATCATCCGAATTCGAATTTAAGGGTCATTCCGGACAGAGTCCGGGCGCCCGTCATTTTCGCGTTTTTCAAAAACGCGCGCTCCACGTACCTGAATTGTTGAATCCCATTCCGTCATCGCCCGCGAATGCGGGCGATCCAATTTCTCTTTCACAAGAAAAATGGATGGCCCGGATGAACCGGGCCATGACGAAGTGAGGATTCAAATTCGCAGGTCGATTCGGACAGAATCCGGGCGCCGGTCATTTTCGCGTTTTCGAAAAACGCGCGCGCGCATCGTGCAAATTCAAATTCGCGGGTCGATTCGGACAGACTCCGCCTTACGCGATGTTCGGCATATGCCGACGGCCGAAGCCGAACACAAAATCTGGACGCCCGCGCCGGCGCGGCCGCCGGAACACCTCTTCGAATGCGATTGTCGGGATTTAAGGGCAGATGGTGATCGAGCGTGACGGTGTCAAGGGGGGGTGCTGTCCTAATTTGTGTTTCTCATTCCGCGCCTGAGAACGAGCCCGAGCGCCAAGACCGCCGCACCGGGCAAGCAGACCATCAACGAAAAAGCGAGAACGACGGGGAACATCACAATTCCCTCGCCGCCGGGAGCGCCGACGATAAATCGGTAGACGGCAATGCCGGTCAACACGACAAATCCGGTTGCGATCAGTCCGATCCAGCCTTTCCCGGCGTATATGAGGATGCTGGCGAATGTTTTGAGCAAAGAGCGCATCGGCCGCTCCAACCTCGGTTCAACCGATCAATCCCTCGGGCGCACATGCGTGATCTTCGTCGCCTTGTGCATCGGGTGGAGCTCGAAGGTGTGCGACACGCGCATGATGGCCGGGCCCAGGATCACCACGAAGAGACACGGCAGGAAGAACAGGATCATCGGCACGGTGAGCTTGGCGGGGAGCGCGGCGGCCTTCTTCTCGGCCTCCTGCATGCGCATTTCGCGGTTTTCCTGCGCGGCGGTGCGCAGCGCGGAGCCCAGCGGGGTTCCGTATTTCTCGGCCTGATTGAGGGCGGCGGCGACGGCCTTCACGCCGGCATGGCCGCAGCGCTTCGCCAGATTCTCGAAGGCCTGGCGGCGGTCGGGCAGATAGGAAAGCTCGGCCGTGGTGAGGCCGAATTCCTCGGCGAGCTCGACCGATTGCGGGCCGATCTCGGAGGAGACGCGCGTGAACGCCGCCTCGATCGACATGCCCGCTTCCACGCAGATGAGCAGAAGATCGAGCGCGTCGGGAAAGGCGCGCATGATCGATTCCTGGCGCCGCTGGATCTGGTTGGACACCCACATGTCGGGCAGGAAGAAGCCGAGCAGCGCCGCACCCAGCGCCGCTCCGAACTTCATCAGCCCCGTCCAGTGGAAATGGGTGACGAAGAACAGATAGACCAGCGCCACCACGAACACGATGAACGGCATCACGAAACGGAAGAACATGAAGGCGACGAGCGGCGCCTGGCCGCGCATGCCGGCGCGGGCGAGTTTGTCGCGCGTATCGGGCGATTCCAGGATGTTGGTGAGCTTTAGCTGATCGACCGTCTGCTTCATGAAGCCGACGGGGGCGGTGCGCAGCGCGGTCTTCTTGTTGAGAGCGGCGTGATGGCGCTGGCGCAATTCCTCGCGCCGTTCGGCGACCGCCTTCATGCGCGTGCCGAGCGCGCTCCTGTCGAGCAGCGGCATGCCGAGCGTCACGATGGCGGCAAAGGCGGCAAGCGCCGCCAGCGCCGTGAACAGGAATCCCGGCTCGAAGATCATATTGAGAAAGCCCAGATGATCGTCCATCGCGCGCTCCCTCAGTGCTTGAAGCTGATCATCTTCTGCATCACCGCGATGCCGATCCCCATCCACACGGCGCAGCCGCCCAGCATCAGATAGCCGGTATGCGTGGTGAAGAGCGGTTCGATGTAATGCGGCGTCGAAAGATAGACGAGCGTGCCCACCGCCGGCGGCAGCGAGCCGATGATGGCGGCAGAGGCGCGCGCTTCCGACGACATCGCGCGGATCTTGCCCTGAAGGCGCTTGCGATCGCGCAGCACGGTCGCAAGATTGTTCAGCGCTTCGGAAAGATTGCCGCCCGATTTCTGCTGGATCGTCATCACGATGGCGAAGAAGCTCACTTCGGGCGTCGGCATGGAATCGTACATGCGCTTTAAGCCCTGCTCGAGCGAGACGCCGACCTTCAGCCCCTCGACCAGCTTGTTGAATTCGCTGCCCACGGGATCGGGGATTTCCTTGGCCACGATCTTGAGCGCCTCGTTGGTGGGAAGGCCCGAGCGCACGCTGCGCACGATCACGTCGATGCCGTTGGCGAATTCGAGCGTGAATTTCTTCTGCCGCCGCGACCTCAGGAACATCAGCACCCAGCGGGGAAGCCCTGCGCCCGCCGCAAATCCGGCAAGCAGGGCCACGAGAATGCTCTGATGGGCGAGCATGGCCGCGCCCATGACGGCAAGGGCCGCGATCGCCGACAGCATGTAAAAGGTGCGCGGCGTGATTTCGAGGCCGGCCTGTTCGATGCGCCGGCGCAGCGTCGGCTTTTCCTTCTTCTGCTTCTGCTGCTTTTCGAGATCCTTCAGGAGCGCCTGCACGTTGCGGCGGCGCTGCTGGTTGGCGTCCGGCGCATTGCGCCCGCCCGCGCCCGTCGCCTGCTGACGCGCGGCCGCGGCCATGCGCTTCTGCGTCGGCGCACTGCCTGCGCCCACGAAGGCGAACGCCACTCCTCCGGCCGCGAGCATGAAGAGCAGGATGAGAGCGATGGTCATGTCCTAGCCCTGAAGCTGGTCGAGCGCGTCGGCAAGCTCGCGCTCCATGCCGAAATAACCCGCGCGATCCCAGAACACGGGACGCACGATGCCGGTGCCGGCGTGATGGCCCTTGAGGCGCCCGCTTTCGTCCTCGCCGGTGACTTCATAGGTGAGAAGATCCTGCGTGATGATGACGTCGCCTTCGGTGCCCACTACTTCGGTGATCTTGGTGATGCGGCGCGAGCCGTCGCGCAGGCGCTCGGCCTGGATGATGACGTCGATCGAGGCCACGATCATCTCGCGGATGGTCTTCATCGGCAGCTGATAGCCGCCCATGGTGATCATCGCTTCCAGACGCGACATGGCTTCGCGCGGGGAGTTGGCGTGCAGCGTGCCCATCGAGCCGTCATGGCCCGTGTTCATGGCTTGCAGAAGATCGAACGCCTCGGGTCCGCGCACTTCGCCCACGATGATGCGTTCGGGGCGCATACGCAGACAGTTCCTCACCAGATCGCGCATGGTGATCTGGCCCTGGCCTTCGAGGTTGGGCGGCCGCGTTTCGAGGCGCACGACATGGGGCTGCTGCAATTGCAGTTCGGCGGCGTCCTCGCAGGTGATGACGCGCTCGTCGGCGTCGATATAGGCGGTCATGCAGTTGAGCAGCGTGGTCTTGCCCGAGCCCGTACCGCCGGAGATCAAGACGTTGCAGCGCGAACGTCCGATCACGCCCAGGATGCGCGCGCCCGGCGGACTGACCGAGCCGAAGCGCGTCAGATCCTCCATGGTGAGCTTGTCCTTGCGGAACTTACGAATGGTGAGCGTGGGCCCGTCGAGCGCGAGCGGCGGCGCGATGACGTTGACGCGGGAGCCGTCGAGCAGGCGCGCGTCGCAGATCGGCGAGCTTTCGTCGACGCGGCGGCCGACCTGGCTCACGATGCGCTGGCAGATGTTCATGAGCTGCGCATTGTCGCGGAAGCGGATCGGCGTGAGCTGCACCTTGCCGCCCACTTCGATGAAGACGCGGTTGGCGCCGTTGACCATGATGTCGGCGATGTCGTCGCGGGCGAGCAGCGGCTCCAGCGGTCCGTAGCCGAGCACGTCGTTGCAGATGTCCTGCAACAGATGCTCCTGCTCGGCGATGGACATCACCACCGCCTTGATCGAGATGATCTCGTTGACGATGTCGCGGATTTCCTCGCGCGCCGAATCGGGATCGAGCTGCGCCAGCTGCGCCAGATCGATGGTATCGATCAGGGCGTTAAAGATGGTGGATTTGATCTGGTAATAGTCTTCCGAGCGATTGTCGGTGGCGATGCGCTGGACCGGCTTGGACGGCAACGGCGCGATCTGAGCCGGCGCGGGTTTCTCCACGCGCGGCGGAGCCGGGGCGACGGCGGCGACCGGGGGCGGCGCGGCGTCGCGCTGCGGCGCCTGGGGCGCCCGCGGGGCCGCTTGAGGCGCACGGGGTTCCGCCTCCGCGACGGGGGTGCGGAACACGGGTTCACTTCCGGTGCGCTTGCCGAACATGATTTACGCCTGTTTGCGGCTCTTCAGGAAATTGAGGATCGAGGGCGAATTTTTCTCGGTTGCGGG
>DATIZS010000150.1:0-4411 GCA_035516955.1 Rhizomicrobium sp. | reverse complement strand
GCGACTATGTGCCCTTGGCCTACCCATGCATTGCCTCCTATTCTTATGGTCTCGATCCGGGTTACTTCCTGGGAATCAACACCGGCTTCGATCCTTCGACGGCACCGAACGACGGTGCGGGCTTCGACAAGAATCTCGGCGGCAATGAGCTTCCCAACGCGCCGCACTTCACCACGTCGCTGTCGGCGGATTATACGATGCCGCTCAGCGAGGATTGGGCGGGAACGCTCCACGGCGATTTCTACTGGCAATCGCAAAGCTGGGCGCGCGTCTTCAACGACCGGCCCTACGACAAGCTGCGCGGCTATTCGACATCCAATATAGCGGTGATCTTCACCAACAGCGATGGCTGGCAGGTCATGGGTTATGTGAAGAACGTATTCAACAAGACCGCCATTACCGGCGCCTTCCTCAATTCGGATGACAGCAGCCTCTCCACCAACGTCTTCACCACCGATCCGCGCCTTCTGGGCGTGCGCGTTACGAAGAATTTCTGATTTATGCTTGCATGACTTGGGGGCGGCGGGAGATCGCCGCCCTTATTTCCGCCCGTAGGAATCCTCGAAGCGGACGATGTCGTCCTCGCCGAGATAGGAACCCGACTGCACCTCGATCAGGCGTAAGGGTGCCGGCCCGGGATTTTCGAGGCGATGCTTGGCGCCTTGCGGAATGAAGACGGATTCGTTTTCGTTGAGCAGGAAGGTTTCGTCGTCGCGCGTCACCCGCGCGACGCCCTCCACCACCACCCAATGTTCGGCGCGATGGTGATGCATCTGAAGGCTCAGCCGCTCGCCGGGCTTGACCACGATCTGCTTGACCTGATGGCGCGCGCCCCGGTCGACGGATTCGAAGCTGCCCCAGGGCCGGAACACTTTGGGATGGTTGAGATGCATCTCGCCGCCACGTGCCTTCAATTTCTCGACCACGGCCTTGACGTCCTGCGCGCGGTCGCGTTTGGCCACCAGCACCGCATCGCCCGTCACCACGACCACGAGATCCTCGACGCCGACAACGGCCGCCACGCCTTTTTCCGCGCGCACGTAACAGCCTTGCGAATCCTCCATCAGCACATCGCCCGAAAGCGCATTGTCCGCTTCGTCGCGGGGCGCGAGCTCCCAGAGTGCTGCCCAGGATCCCACGTCGCTCCAGCCGAAATCGGCCGGCACGACGGCCGCGCGTTTGGTGCGTTCCATTACGGCATAGTCGATGGAAATCTCCGGCGCGCGCGCGAACGCATCCTTGTCGAGGCGCACGAAATCGAGATCGCCTTTGGCGGCGGCGAGGGCGGCGCGCGCCCCGGCCAGCACCTCGGGCGCGAATTCTTCCATTTCCCCGATCAACACATCGGCGCGGAACACGAACATGCCGCTGTTCCACAAGTGCCGGCCGCCCGCGAGCCAGGCTTGCGCGGTCGCGGCATCGGGTTTCTCGGTGAAGCGCGCAACGGCGAAGGCGCCCGGCGCGATTTCCTTGCCCGTCTCGATATAGCCATAGCCCGTCTCGGGCCGCGACGGCCTGATGCCGAAGGTGACGATATCGCCCTTCGCCGCCTGAGCGATCGCGATCGCAAGCGCGCGCGCAAATCCTTCCGCGTCGGTCACCACATGATCGGACGGAAGCAGCAAAACGATTCCATCCGCCTGCCGTTCGGCGGTCTTCAAGGCGGCAACGGCCGCGGCGGGCGCGGTGTTGCGTCCCATCGGCTCGAGCACGATGGCGCTGGGCTTGACGCCGATCTCGCGCATCTGCTCGGCCACGAGAAAACGATGTTCGTCATTGCAGATGAGGAGCGGCGAGGCCGCGCCCGGCAATGCGGCGCGCAGCACCGTTTCCTGGATCATGGTGCGTTCGCCCGCCAGCGCCAGGAGCTGCTTGGGCAGCGCCGCGCGCGACAGCGGCCACAGCCGCGATCCCGTGCCGCCCGACAATATCGCCGGATAGAATGCGAATTCGGCCAAGAGCCGCGCCTCGATCGAGAACGGCGCATGGACCCACAGGCCTCGGCCCCGGTCAAGACAAAGGCCGATGAATGGTCAATGACGGGCCGCGAAACCCTCGCCGAGCGCGGCAAAGGCGGCTCTGCGGATGGTCTCGAAATCGCAATCGGGCGCGAGCTGGCCGGCCAGTTGCAGCATCACCATGCCGTGGAGTGCTGCCCAGAACACATGGCCGATCACGCCGGAATCGCCCCGAAACACGCCGTCCTTCACCAACGCCTTCACGTAATCGGTCATGGTGGCGCGCGCCCGCTCCATGGCGCGCACGAGGTCGGGATAGTCGCAGGCATCGGCCTGGGAGAGGTCGAACATCAGCTTGTAGGAAGACGGCTTGCCGAAAGCGAAGCGCACATAGGCGTCGCAGACGGCGATGGATTTCTCCAGCGAATTGCCCGGCGCCGCGAAGGCGTCCTCGAGCGCCTGCGCGAACTGATCGAAGGCACGCGCGCGCACGGCCGCCAGGATCGCGTCCTTGTCGCGGAAATAACGGTAGGGCGTCATGGGGCTCACGCCGAGCTCTGCGGCGAGCTCGCGCATGGTGAAGCCCTCCCGGCCCCTCTCTGCGAAAAGACGGGTGGCGGTATCGGCGAGTTTTTCCCGGAAATCGGCCAGTTCGGCTTCGGTGAGAACTTTCGGCATGGCGACTCAAAATACCTCTTGCGCAAGGCTATAGCTTACGGTATAAATTTACAACGTATAATTTTGATGGAGACCGGCCATGAACGCACCCGCCCGCATCAATCCCTATCTCACCGGCAATTTCGGGCCCGTCCGCAGCGAGGACGATTACGCGAACCTTCCCGTCGAAGGCGCGATCCCGAAGGAGCTGGCCGGCACGCTCTATCGCAACGGCCCCAATCCGCAATTCGATCCGCGCGATCCCAACCACCACTGGTTCGCGGGCGACGGCATGATCCACGCCTTCACGATCGAGGACGGCAAGGTCTCCTACAAGAACCGCTATGTTCGCACGCCCAAATGGGACGTGGAGCACAAGGCGGGCAAGTCGATGTTCGGCGCCTTCGGCAATCCGATGACCTCATCGCCCATGGTGCTCGGCAAGGATTCCGGCGTCGCCAACACCAACATCGTCTGGCATGGCAATCGCCTGCTGGCGCTGGAAGAAGGCCATCAGCCTTTCGAACTCGATCCCGTCAGCCTCGATCCGCGCGGCTATCGCGATTACGCCGGCAAGGCCGGACGCTTCACCGCCCATCCCAAGATCGATCCGGAAACGGGCGAGCTCGTCTTCTTCGGCTATTCCGCCGAGGGCATGCCGTTCTCCGACAAGATCGTCTATGGCGTCGCCGACAGAACCGGCAAGGTCACGCGCCTCGACATCTTCAAGGCGCCCTATTCCAGCATGATCCATGATTTCTTCGTGACGCGGAAACATGTGATGTTCCCCGTACTGCCGCTCACCATGAAGCTCGCCCGCGCGCTTGCCGGCAAATCGCCCATCGCCTGGGAGCCGGAGGCGGGAAGCTTCGTGGGCGTCATGGCGCGCGATGCGGGCGTCGAGACCATCCGCTGGTTCGAGACCGATCCCTGCTACGTCTTCCACCCCATGAATATGTGGGAGGAAGGCAACAAGATCTTCGCCGACGTGATGGAATATCCCCGCGCGCCGCTCTTCCCCGATGCGGATGGCGCCCGCGGCATCGACGTTCCGGCCACGCTCAAACGCTGGACCTTCGATCTCGCGAGCAACAGCAATGTCATAAAGCGCGAGGCGCTGGACGATACGCCGGGCGAGTTCCCCCGCTTCGACGAGCGCTTTGCAGGCCTTGCCTATCGCCACGGTTATCTCGCCGGCCAGTCGCGCCAGAATCTCGAAACGGGCTTCAGCGCCATCGTCCACATCGATCACAAGACGGGCGCGCGCGCGGACCATTCCTTCGGGGCGGGCAACATCACCTCCGAGCCGGTTTTCGTGCCGCGCAACGCCAGGGCTTCCGAAGGCGACGGGTTCCTCCTCGCGGTCGTCTATCGCGGCGACGAGGACCGCAGCGATCTCGTCGTACTCGATGCGGGCGATGTCGCGGGCAAGCCGCTGGCGGTGGCGCGCCTGCCGTGCCGCGTGCCCTTCGGCTTCCACGGCAATTGGCGCGACGCGGAGTAACAACTGTCATCCCGGCCAAGCGATGCGAAGCATCGCGCGAGCCGGGACCCACGGCGAAGCCGGCACCGTAGGTCCCGGGTCTCGCTACGCTCGCCCGGGATGACAATTGTTGTGGTATTGGCGGATGTCGTAGTCTTATCCCATGAAGTATTTCCTCAAGGCGTTTAGGCCGCTGGCGGAGGATTTCCTCTCCACGATCATCTTCGTGGCGTTTTACGCCATCACGGGCAGCGTGCGGCTGGGCATCGTACTCGGCATCGGCGTGGGCGCAGCGCAGATCGGCTATCTCGTC
>DATIZS010000149.1:0-8808 GCA_035516955.1 Rhizomicrobium sp. | reverse complement strand
ATCCTGATTATCCGGGAATGACGTCCAGCTTACCGATGCGCGCGGCAAGCTTGCCCATGATGGCATCGAGATCGCGACGCTCTTCTTTGGTCAGAGCGCCGAGCAGGACGTCCTCCAGATGCAGCGCCAGTGGCGCGATCTCGTCATAGATCGCGCGACCGCGTGCCGACAGCGAGAGCCGCGACACACGGGCATCGCTCTCATCCACCTCGCGGATGACGCGCTTCGCTTCGACCAGAGAAGCGACCGCGCGGCTCACCTGCACTTTGTCCATCGCCGTGCGCACAGCCACGTCGCGCGCGGAGAGACCGGAGGTCTGGCCCAGCACCGCCATGATGCGCCATTCCGGGATGGTGAGGCCGAAGCGGTCGGAATAGAGCCGCGCGATGGCATCCGAGACGCGGTTGGACAGCACCGACAATTTGTAAGGCACGAAGCGCTCGAGATCGAGGCGCGCACGCTCCAGAGTCTTGGCGTCACTCGGCATCGGGCTGGTTCTTCGGCAGCGCGTCCATGAAGGCGGGCAACTCGTAGGCTGCCTTCTCGATGCGCTTGAGCGTGGGATAGGGCGAAAGATCCATCTCCGCACCGCGCGCATTGGCCATCTGCGGGATCAGGCAGACATCGGCCAATGTGGGCGTATCGCCGTGGCAGAACCGTCCCGTCTCCTTTTCGCCGGCCAGCATCTGCTCGATCGCCTCGAAGCCCAGCTTCATCCAATGCACCTGCCAGGCGAGGATCTCCGCGTCGCTGTGGTGCAGTTCCTTCAGGAGATATTTGCGCACGCGCAGATTGTTGATCGGGTGGATGTCGCAGGCGATGGCATAGGCGATGGCGCGCGCGCGGGCCCGGCCCAAAGCGTCCTCGGGCAGAAGCGGCGGTTCGGGATGGACTTCATCGAGATATTCGACGATGGCGAGCGACTGGCGGATCACGTCGTCGCCGTGAACCAGCGTGGGCACGAGGTTTTGCGGATTGAGCGCCTGATATGGATCGGCGAATTGCTGGCCGCCGTCCTTCAGGAGATGCACGAATTTCTGATCCGGTTTGATCCCTTTCAGATTGAGCGCGATACGCACGCGAAACGCGGCCGAGGAGCGGAAATACGTGTAAAGCGTGAATTCAGGGGCCGTCATAGCGCGCAACCTTCTGATCGATGGCGCCGAAGATGGAGCGCCCGTCCTGATCCGGCATTTCGATGCGGATGGTATCGCCGAATTTGAGGAACGGCGTGCGGGGCGCGCCATGCTCGATCTGTTCGAGGGCGCGGCGCTCGGCGATACAGGCGGAGCCGCGGGCGCGATCCTTGTTGGATATGGTCCCCGAACCGATGATCGAGCCCGCGCCGAGCGCGCGCGTCTTCGCGGCATGCGCGATCAGATCGGCGAAGGAGAATGTCATATCCTCGCCCGCGTTCGGCGCGCCGAATTGCAGTCCGTTGAGCGTGACCGTGACCGGCAGATGCGCTTTGGCACCATGCCAGGCTTCGCTCAGCTCGTCGGGCGTGACGGCGACGGGCGAAAAGGCGGTGGCGGGTTTGGATTGGTAGAATCCAAAACCCTTGGCGAGTTCGGCCGGGATCAGATTGCGCAAGCTGACATCATTCGCCAGCATCAAAAGCTTGATATGGCGCTCAGCGGAATGGGCGCTCATGCCCATCGGAACGTCGTCGGTGATGATGGCGAGCTCGCCTTCGAAATCGATGCCCCAATCCTCGCTCGCGGCCAGGATGGGATCGTTCGCGCCGATCAGCGAATCCGAGCCGCCCTGATAGATCAGGGGATCGGTCCAGAAATTGGCCGGCATCTCGGCGCCGCGCGCCTTGCGCACGAGTTCCACATGCGTGACATAGGCAGACCCGTCCGCCCATTGATAGGCGCGCGGCAACGGCGCTGCGCATTCTTCCGGGTGAAACGGTTTGGCACCGTCGGCCGAGCCTTCGTTGAGAAGATCGTAGACCCGCATCAGCCGTGGCGCGGTGTGCGCCCAATCGTCCATCACGCGCTGGAGCGTAAGCGCGATGTGCGGCACGGCGACATAGCGCTGCAGATCGCGGCTGACGACCACCAGCATGCCGTCGCGGCCGTGTTTAAGCGAGGCGAGCTTCATTTGGCCTTCCAGCTTCCGGCATAGGATTTATCCTCGACCGTTTCGGCGGCGGCGCCGATATCGAGCGCATCGCGCGCATCGATCATCACGGCGACTTCGTCGGTCATGGTTTTCGCGGCCTTGGCGCCCGCTTCGAACGCCTTGGGATGCGGGCCATGCGTGAAGCCGTTGGGATGGAACGTCATCATGCCGGGCTTGATGTTGTCGCGGCTGAAGAATTCGCCGGCGTGATAGAAGATCACTTCGTCGTAATCGTCATTGGAATGATAGAACGGCACCTTGAGCGCGCCCGGATCGCTTTCGATGGGACGCGGCACGAAGGTGCAGACGACGAAACGGTCCGCCACGAAGGTCGAGTGCACGCTGGGCGGAATGTGATAGCGGTGGCTCGTCACCGGGCGGATGTCGCGCCAGTTGAGTTTCACCACGGAGAGATTTCCCTTCCAGCCCACGGCATCGAGCGGATTGAAAGGATAGGTGATGGTGGTGATGGCGCCGCGGCGCTTGACCTCGACCTGCCATTCGCCGTCGCGCTGCGATTTGAAGCGGGAATCGAGTCCGGGCGTTTCGAGCGCCGCCGGATCGAAGATCGCATGCGGGCCCAGGATTCCGCGCTCGGGCAGCCGGTAAGCGCCGTTCGTCGCTTCGATCAGCAGCGAGGCGGTCGCGGCGCGCGGCTCGAAACGCCACATGGTGCCGCGCGGGATGAGAATGTAATCGCCTTCGCGATATTCCATGTGCCCGAAATCGCAGAAGAGCCCGCCCTCGCCCGCATGGATGAACAAAAGCACGTCGCCATCGGCATTGCGCTGAAGCCGCGGCATCGCTTCGGATACGCGCCACAGCGCGATGCGGCAATGCGCATTCGAAAGCAGCAGCGCACCGCGATAGGGCTCGGCTGCCGCCTCGCCCGCCGCGATGGCGTTGAAGGCGCGCGGACGCAAGGGACCTTCGAAGGCGGTCCAGCCCGTGGGCGGATGCTTGTGATAGAGATGCGTGGCCGGGCCGAAAAATCCGTCGCGCCCGATTTCGCGCTCATAGGTTCCGGCCGGCAGATCGGCATGGGCCTGGCGCGAGGTTTCGCCTTCGGTCCTCGGGAATTCGATCCAGTTCTTCGCGCTCATGTCAGCACTCCCCGGCGAACCTGATCGGCCTCGATGGATTCGAACAGCGCGCGGAAATTGCCTTCGCCGAAGCCTTCATTGCCCTTGCGCTGGATGATCTCGAAGAAGATGGGACCGATGGCGTTCTGCGTGAAGATCTGCAGCAGTAATCCCTGTTCCTTGGAACCGTCGATCAGGATGCGGTCCTGTTTCAGGCGGCTCACATCCTCGCCATGGCCGTTGATGCGGTTGTCGAGGCGTTCGTAATAGGTGTCGGGCGTATCCTGGAAGGCGACGCCGCGCGCTTTGAGCGTCTCGACGGATTTGTAGATGCCGGTGGCCGCGAGCGCGATGTGCTGGATGCCCTCGCCGTGATAAAGATGCAGATATTCCTCGATCTGCGATTTGTCGTCGGCGGATTCGTTGATGGGGATGCGGATCTTTCCGTCCGGGCTCGTCATGGCGCGCGACTTCAGGCCCGTCAGTTTTCCCTCGATGTCGAAATAGCGGATCTCGCGGAAATTGAAGAGCCGTTCGTAGAAACCCGCCCATTGGTCCATATGCCCGCGAAAGACATTGTGGGTGACGTGATCGATTTCGGTGAGGCCCGCGCCCGCATGGGCAAGGCCTTTCGCCGGATCGGTGGGCACGAAATCGACATCGTAGATCGAGCGGTCGCCATAACGGTCCACCAGATAGATCACGCTGCCGCCGATGCCTTCGATGGCGGGAATGTTGAGCTCCATCGGCCCGACCTGATTGGTGAAGGGAACAGCACCCAGCCCGATCAGCTTGCGATAGGCGGCGGCGGCATCCTTCACCCGGAAGGCCATGGCGCAGGCGCTCGGCCCATGCGCCTTGGCGAAGCGGCTGCCATGGCTGTCGGGCTCGGCATTGACGATGAAGTTCACGCCCCCCTGGCGGTAGAGCGTCACCGCCTTGGAGCGGTGGCGGGCCACCGCGCGGAAACCCATGCGCTCGAACAGCGCATGCAGCGCCGCCACGTCGGGGGCGGTGTATTCCACGAATTCGAAGCCGTCGGTGCCGACCGGATTGTCCCAGAGCGCGGCCATGAGCGTTCTCCTCGCGCGGACCCAAATTAGTTACATATGAAACTATCTCGCGGTCAAGCGGTTCCTGCGCCGGGAGAATCTTTGGGCGCCTAAACGCCCGGTTAACTGGGCTTACTTACCCTGTCCCCCGGGTAATCGTTGGGGCGTCGGGCAGGGAACATGCGCGCGCATCAATCTTGCTGGACCGCGAAGAGCGGCTGGGATTCGCATCCCGCCGCGGAAAAAGCCGCGCTCGTGCTGGCATTCGGCTCGCCGGGCGCCATTTCGGCACGCTGGGCCGAGCTTGCGGCGCGCCATCCTCACGCCATCGTCCTGGGCTGCAGCACGGGCGGCGAAATCCATGGCTGCGAGGTGATGGACGAGACGCTTTCGGCGACCGCCCTCGAATTCGCGCATACCAGCATCGCAGCCGCCGAGGCCGACGTGGACACCCATGGCGGCTCCTCCTTCGAAGCGGGCAAGGCCATCGGCGCGCAATTGGCGCGGAGCGATCTGGCAAGTTTGTTCGTGCTCTCCGACGGCACGCGCGTGAACGGCAGCGAGCTCGTGCGCGGGCTTCGCGCGGCCGTTGGCGACAATGTCGTGCTGACGGGCGGGCTTGCGGGCGACGGAGCGCGCTTCGGCACGACCTATGTGGGGCTGAACGCACCGCCCTCTCCCGGCAAGATCGCCGCCATCGGGCTTTACGGGCAGCGCCTGCGCGTCGGCCATGGAAGCTGCGGCGGCTGGGACGTGTTCGGGCCCGAGCGCGTGATCACCCGCGCCGAAGCGAATGTGCTGCACGAACTCGACGGCCAGCCCGCGCTCGATCTCTACAAACGCTATCTGGGCGACGACGCGGCGGGCCTTCCCGGCAGCGCGCTGCTCTTTCCCTTGCGCGTCTATCCGGCGGACCGCCCCGAGGAAGCGATCGTGCGCACGGTCGTGGGCGTCGACGAAAGCGCGCGCACCATGATCTTCGCCGGCGACATGCCGCAAGGCTATCGCGCGCAATTGATGCGCGGGAATTTCGACCGCCTCATCCAGGGCGCCGCCGCCGCCGCCGAACAGGCCAATCGCGACCATGAAGGCGAGCGCGTGGCGATCCTGGTGAGCTGCATCGGGCGCAAGCTTCTGCTCGGCCAGCGCATCCGCGAGGAAGTGGAAGCGGTGAACGACATTCTGGGCGGCAAGGCGCGGCTGACCGGCTTCTATTCGTATGGCGAGGTTTCGCCGCACGCCGTCACCGGCTGCGCGGAGCTTCACAACCAGACCATGACCATCACGGTGTTGAGCGAGGCGGACGGTGCATAAGCTTCTCGCCTGGCAACTCCGCAACGTCACGCGCGCCGACGGCGGCATCGATGTCGATGCGCTGGTCGCGGTGATGCAGCGCACCTATGACGAATTCGACCGCGAGCGCCGGCTGAACGACCGCGCCGCCATGCTGATGGAAGAGGAACTCAAGGCGGCGAACGAGCGCATCCGCCGCCACGGCGAACAGCGCCTGACCGAAACGCTGGAAGGCGCGCCTTGCGCGGTGGCGCTTCTGTCGCCGCAATTGACCATCCAGTCGGTGAACCCGGCGATGGCGGCGCTGGGCGGGGCGCGCGCGCCCCAGCGCGGCGAGGCCTTCAGCGAATTCCTCGCGCGCATCGCGCCGGCAACGGTGGGCGTGGCGAAACTCTTCGAGGGTGCCTCCATCGAGTTGCGCATCGGCGAGCGCTGGTTCCTCGGCGCATCGCGCAGGCTCAGCGACGGAAGCCATGCGGTCGCGCTTTCCGAAGTCACCGCGCTCAAGGAGCGCGAGGCGGCGCTGGCCTTGGCGCGCGACGCGGCCGAATCCGCGAACCGGCTGAAATCGCAGTTCCTCGCCGTGATGAGCCACGAATTGCGCACGCCCCTGAACGCCATTCTCGGTTTCGCCGAAGTGGTGCGCGACCGAATTCTCGGCCGGGACGCGCTCGCCTGGGAGCGCTATGCCGAATATGCGGGCTCGATCCACGAAAGCGGCGAGCATCTCTTGTCGCTGATTTCGGAAATCCTCGATCTCTCCAAGATCGAAGCGGGTTCCTACACGATCCATCCCGAACAGGTCGATCTCGGCCACATCATCCGCACGGCACTTGCCGTGGTGCGCCCGGCGGCCGAGCGCGGACACGTCCACCTCCTGCCGCCTTCGATCGATGCGGAGCTGCGCATCCACGCCGATCACCGCGCGATGAAGCAGGTCGTCCTCAATCTTCTTTCCAACGCGGTGAAATTCACTCCGCCCGCGGGCGAGGTGTCCGTTTCGGCGGCGGCAAGCGGGGACTGGATCGTCGTGCGCGTGCACGATACCGGAATCGGCATCGAGCCCGAACAGATGAAAAC
This sequence comes from Rhizomicrobium sp., assembly GCA_035516955.1. Classification (GTDB taxonomy): domain Bacteria; phylum Pseudomonadota; class Alphaproteobacteria; order Micropepsales; family Micropepsaceae; genus Rhizomicrobium. The sequence continues at coordinate 2,171 of DATIZS010000149.1, read as the reverse complement.
CGTGTTCGATCCCTTCCATCAGGGCGACGCCAAGATCAGCCGGCGCTACGAGGGAACGGGGCTCGGGCTTTCCATCACGCGCGGCCTGCTCGAGATGCATGGCGGCGAAATCACGCTCGAAAGCAAACCGGGCGTGGGCACGGTGGCCACGGCGCGCCTGCCGCGGCGCGTGGCGCGCATCGAGCATTTGCGACAGGTCGCCTAACGCAGGCGCGCGATCGCTGCCGCAACTTCGCCGGGTTTTTCCATCGTCACCATGTGGCCCGCGTTTTTTATCGTCACGAGCTCGGCGTTCGCGATGCCTTCGAGAAACGCTTTGGCATAGACGGGAGGCACGTATTTGTCGTCGTCGCCCCAGACGAGAAGCGTTTTCGCGCGGATGCGGTAAAGCCGCTCGGAAAGTCCGCGCTCCGGGATCGGGAAGAGAATCTTTCCCGCCATGCCGAGCTGGCGCGCATTGGCGACGAGAAAGACCTTGAGGAATTCCGGATCGTCCAGCGACAGGCCGTCGGCGAAGAGTTTTTCGCCTTCGGCGACATCATGGAAAAAGATCGCCGGATAATTGTAGGGCATGATCGAGAACGCGTCGGGGATCGGATGATCGTCGAACCAAAGCCCCATCGGCGCGATGAGCGCGAGCCGTGAAACGTCGTGCGGCGCGATCGCCGCCATTTCGGCCGCGATCATGCCGCCCATCGAATGGCCCACGAGCGGCGGATTCTTCAAACCGAGCGCCTCAATCACGTCCCATGCGTGGAGGGTGAAATCGAGCATGTCGTGCAGCGCGCCGCATTCCTCGGAATCGCCATAGCCGGGCAGCAGCGGGGCAAAGACATGGAATTTTTCGCAAAGCTTTTCGAGCAGCGCATCGTCGGCGCGCAAGCCGCCCGCGCCATGCAGGAAAACGAGCGCCTCTCCCTTGCCGCCTTCGTAATAACGGACGGGAACGTGGCGCGTTTTGACCGTTTTCAATTCCATCGTCATGCTCCCACCGCCCGCACGACGTCTTTTTCTGGCGGAAGGCTTCCCGCTTTCGCCTGATCCGAAATCGGCTTGCACCAGAAGCGGTCGTCATTGGCGTAATCGGGAAACATATTGCGCAGCTTCGGCATCACCTTCTCGGCGAAGAGCCTGGTGGAATACATGCATTTCTCCTTCGGCATGTTGCCGACATGGAGCAGGCAGAAGATGTTGCCGACGCGCAGCGATTTGATCAGGTCCTCCATGCGCTGGCGCACGGTTTCGGGCGAGCCGGCGATGACATGGCCGCCTTCGGTCAGTTCCTTCCACGAGATCGTGCCCCAGCCGCGCACGGGCGCATATTGCGAGAGCGCGCCGGACTGGATCGTCTTGATGGTGCGATAGCCGGGCGCGTCGGCGAAACCCGGATAGACATGCAGGCAGCGATTGTAGAAATAGCTCACATGCTCGGAATAAAGCCGCTCGGCTTCGGCATCGGTGTCGGCGACGCAGATGGTCTGCGCGAAGCCGGCGCGATAGGGCGAATGATCGGCGATGTTGCGCTGGCCGACGCGCTCCCAATATCCGCCCATCAGCGCTTTCGCGCGGATGTAGCCGGAAAACGAGAGATAGGAATAGGAATAGGTGTTGTCGAGACAGAAATCATAGGTCTCGATCGAGCCGCCGCCGGGGATATGCACCGGCGGATTGGGCTTCTGGATCGGGCGCGGCCAGATATTGACATGGCGCAGCTTGTTGTAGCGGCCGTTGAAGGCAAACGGATCGGGTTCGCGCCAGGCGCGCATGATGAGCTCGTGCGCTTCGGCATATTTTTCGCGGGTGAGCGCGGGGATCTGGCCGTAACAGAAATTGGTGTCCATCGAGGTGCCGACGGGAAAGCCCGCCACCAGCCGCCCGCCCGAAATGCAATCGAGCATGGCGAATTCCTCGGCCACGCGCACCGGCGGATTGTAGAGCGCGATGGAATTTCCCAGCACGACGATGGCGACATCCTTCGTGCGCCGCGCCAGCGCCGCCGCGATCAGATTGGGCGACGGCATGATGCCGTAGCCGTTCTGGTGATGCTCGTTGACGCCGATGCCGTCGAAGCCGAGCGTGCCGGCATATTCCAAAAGATCGAGATAGGTGTTGTAGACCGCGTTCGCCTTGACCGGATCGAACAGGCGCGAATCGATGTCCACCCAGACCGA